>CAKZGI010000047.1 GCA_936914905.1 uncultured Trichormus sp.
TCTGCAAGATTACTGGCTATCCGTCAAGTAACACAGCTAAATGCTGAGAAAAAGATAGGGGGAATAGACGGGAAAACCGCACTCTCGTTTGAGCAAAGGTTTGAACTAAGTGAGAAGCTTAGAACCGAAGCTAATAACTGGAAACATCAGGGATTACGTGAAATACTCATTCCCAAAAAGGATGGTAAAACCCGGATTCTCAAAGTCCCTACTATTGCAATTACTAGACAAACCATTCCCATCAGTTCCTTACTCCGAAAACAAACACATCAATGTCAAAGGAGAGAAATCACTCTACGACGGTGATTTAACTTATTGGAGCGAACGCAACAGTAAGTTATACGACGATAACACCTCTAGAGCAATTAAACGGCAAAACTATAAATGTGGACATTGTGGATTAAAAATGCTTAATGATGAGAAGGTACATCTCCATCATTTTGATGGAAACCATAAAAACTGGAAAACTAAAAACCTTCTAGCAATACATGGAAGCTGCCACGATTATATCCATATCAGCAAGCGCGAAAGCTAAGAACATCGGAAGCTGGGTGTGGTGAAAGTCCCACACCCAGATTTAACTGAGAGGGGCGGGGAATAATGTCCCCCCTCGACTCAACCAGTTACCAACAACAACGGTAAAGAGATTTATAAGATGAAGGTAGATGGTTGTTTAATTACAGAAGGTGAAAGATGTGATTATCTAATTGTATCCTGTGAAGATAAACTAGCGTTTTTGTGGAATTAAAAGGACATGATTTAAAAAAAGCAATTGCACAAATAGATTCATCTATAACTAAACTGCTGACTGAAATACAAGAATTCAAAATTCATGCACGTATTGTATGAAATAGAAATCCAACTCTTGATATTAATAGTTCTATTGAAATTAAACTCAAGAAATGTCTTAAAAAACAAAATGGTAAAGATACTGTTTATCTGATCAAATATAAAAGTAACGTCTTAGAAGAAAGTATGTGAACTAGGACTCACACAGAATATATCTCAAACTCTTATTTCTCTGCGTTCTCTGCGCCTCTGCGGTTCGTTATATCAAAAGTTAGATCCCTAACTTTTCCCAAATGTCAGGGATCTAAAATATTAGCTACCCAGTAATGGTCCCAGTCAAAGGAGAACTAGCACTAGCATAATCTTTCATCGGCATCCTTCCCGCTAAATAAGCTATACGACCTGCTACAGTTGCTAAATTCATCGCATAAGCCATTGCTGGGGCATTTTCAGCCAGTGCGATCGCACTATTAATTAATAACGCATCCGCACCTAATTCCATCGCTTGTGCAGCTTCCGAAGGCTCACCAATACCAGCATCTACCACCACAGGTATCGTGGCGTTTTCAATAATAATCTGAATATTGGCAGTAGTTTTCAGCCCTTGTCCTGAACCAATAGGCGCTGCTAAAGGCATCACCGTTGCACAACCAACATCTTCTAAACGCTTGGCTAACATCGGGTCTGCATTAATATAAGGTAAAACAGCAAAACCTTCTTTTACCAATTGTTCCGCAGCTTGCAAAGTGCCAATCGGATCTGGAAGTAAATACTTGGCATCAGGTATAACTTCTAACTTGACAAAATTATTATCTTCCTGTCCTAATAACTTCGCCATTTCCCATCCTAACCGTGCCACTCGAATCGCTTCTTCCGCAGTTTGACAGCCAGCAGTATTAGGCAACATCCAGATTTTACCCCAATCTAAAGCTTCCGCTAAACCTTCATGTCCCGGTGCATTGGTGTGTACCCGTCGCACAGCTACCGTCACAATTTGACAGCCACTAGCAGCGACGCTTTTCTGCATTTCCTCAGTGCTGCGATATTTACCAGTTCCCGTCATCAAACGAGAGTGAAAAGTTTTACCAGCAATTATTAATCCTGAATCTTGCAGTTTCAGATCGGCAGGTTGTAGAGATAAATTTTTACTATGTCCGTTAGTGAAATTAGCAGGATGAGTAACCATGGATGTTGTCGTAGATGACTGCTTTTGAAAGCGCGAATAATGGAAATTAGTTAAAAGAGGATCGGTGTTTTGTAACAAAATCAAATCAGCAATTAACACGGCTGTGACTGGTGCAAGCAAAATACCATTGCGATGATGACCAGTAGCGAAGGTTAAGTTTCTACAGTGACTATCGCCTAAAATCGGTAATTCATCGGGGCTGGCAGGGCGAAATCCCCACCACATTTCTTGGATGGGATAATTTTCTAATTGTGGAAACAGACGAGTTGCAGCTTGGAGTAAACTTTGAATCCCCGCTGGTGTGTTATCGGGAGTAAAACCCACATTTTCACTAGTTGCCCCTAAAATTATAGAGCGACAGCTACGCTCGCCGCTGGCAACGCGACGGGGGACAATATAAATATTGTCACCAAATAACACCCGCATCAAAGGTAATTCTGTCACAATTTCTGGTACTCCCAAACGCAGCATTTGGCCTTTGCGGGGACGCACTGGTAAAGGTAATAATTGATTTGCCCAAGCACCAGTGGCTAAAAGATAATGGTCAGCACGAAGTAAACCAATGTTAGTTTGAACACCTATAACTTGTCCTTGGTGTTGAGCGATCGCTTCTACTGTCACTCCATCCTTGAATTCCACACCCAAATACACAGCCGCATTCCGCAAAACTTTGACCAAAGCCCGATTATCAACTTGCCCGTCTTCAGGATACCACCAGCCGCCAACTACATCCACTCCCAAACCTGGCTGATATTCGTGAATGGCATCTTTGTCTAACCAATAAGCTGTGGACTGGGGACTGGGAATAAATTCTTTTTTCACCTCTGCTCCCCTGCTCCCCCAGTCAGCGTAAGGGATTCCTCCTTGGCTGACTTCATGCTCCCCTGCTTTTTTATACAATGGTGCGAGGATGCCACAAGGCCAATAACCTGTATTTAAACCCGTCAATTCTTCTAATTTGCTTGTCCAATCGGGATATAAAGCACGCGATCGCCAACACAAAGACAGCATCGCTTCATTGGCGATATTTTCTGCATCAGGAGCTAACATTCCTGCGGCAGCATGGCTGGCAGCAGCAGAGTAATCACGGCAAAGTACAGTCACATTTGCACCACGTAATTTCATCTCCACAGCGCAAGCTAACCCGATAATGCCACCACCAATAATTAAAACGTCGCTAGTCATTAGTCATTAGTCATTAGTTATAAGTCATATATAATTACATAACTCATAACTAATGACTTATTGACTCAAGACTCAGAACTCAAGACTCAGAACTTACCACAAAGCACGAATAGGTTCTTTGTCTTGGTTCGTATTACCTGAATTTGAGCTAGTCTCAGTTGTGGAATTATCATTATTGGTGTCTTGTGCATTATCAACCGTTCCAATCGGGTCAGTAGAAGTGTTATTTTGAGCTACACTGGTTCGGCTGGGATCATCAGCATCAGAAAAACCATTCCCGTTAGCAGTTGCAGAATTATTTTTTCTAGTAGCAGTTTCAGCATCATCCCTAGTAGCCGTGCTATTAACATTAATATTAGCCGGAAGAACGCTAGATGCTTTGCGTCCAGGTGGAACATTAGCAGTTTGCTGTCCACCCATTGGAAAATTAATCCCTAGCAAAGTACCTAGTAAAATTGCCACACCACCAGCCATCAAAATCAAGGGTGTCCATCTACCCATCTTGTTTCTCTCCTTTTTAACCTTCTGGTGTCCAAACTAATTGAGAACCTTGACCGATCAACGAAGCCTACTCAAACTTACTCAAAGTTGGAAAGTCTAGTCATTCGTAGTGGATCAAGCACTACAGGGTTAAACGGCAAACCCTTTATTCCTTGGTCAAAGACATCAGGAATTACTTTTATCATCATATTAAATGACCAATTAATATCGGCATTTAATAACCTACTATTCCTGATTTTATACAATCGTCTTGCCATTCTCCTCCCCGTAAATTCAGGTTTTCTATCCCCATACTTAGGTAGAGCATCACCATCTAAAGCACTGGCTTGGGATGTATGAGATTCTTCTGTAATTATTACTTTTATTCCTTTACTTTTAGGAACAACTCTCGCCTCAATTATTTCCTTTTGCGATCTAGGAATTTTGATGTTACTCATTAACAGGAGACAAATTAGCTTTTTTAAGGCTTTTTTTGAGATTAATTCATGAGGATATGGTAGGAGATTCCGCCCTTTTATGTTATCTTTATATTTAAGAATTTTCGGTTTCCCTAAAAATTTTTCTGGATGTTCATTCGAGGCTCTTACAGCATGAAAATAACTTGTCCATGCTGAATCTAATCTTCTGATAATTTGCTTACTAACTTTTGTTGCTAAAGCTTTGTAATCATCAGGTTGAGACAATTGGTGATAGATTTGATTAAAGTTGAATTTCTGGTAATGTTGAAAGCAATGTTCCCAATAATGGTAATTAGCTAAGTTAAACAAATTTTTAGGCAAAAATGCCTTATGATAAATGGACGACCAGAAAGGATGCTTCTTTGTGAAGATATAACATTCAACTAGCTTCATGGCTGGATTATACAACGAAAATAGCATTATGAAAAGTAAGAATCGCCAAAACCCACTCATTATTCGTATTTAACTAGAAAAATGAGCAAAACTGACGGAAGTTTAGCTGAATTTTTGGGAACTGTATTTATCCCCAAAAATCTGTCAAATCTTGCTACATTCACATCACCTAAAACCTGAGTTTGACAAGCTAAACGTAAGTCAGTTGTAGGAAAATGGAGAGCAAGCAAATTGGCCGCGTTTTATCACGGCAATTTGCTGCTGACAGTTCGCCTACTACTGTAACCACACAAGTACCACAACTGCCAACTCCTCAACAGACTTTTCACCCTATCATCTGTCACCTGCTATATATTGGTACATCGCCACAAAGTTATCTCTCAGGTCATAATTTTATGACCACAACTCCCTCAAATCAACTTTGGCTCTATGATACTACTCTCCGGGATGGTACACAACGGGAAGGACTATCAGTATCTATAGAAGATAAGTTATTCATTGCTCACAGACTCGATGAATTAGGCATACCCTTTATTGAAGGTGGTTGGGCAGGAGCTAATCCTAAAGATGTTCAATTTTTCTGGCAACTCCAAGAAAATCCCCTCAAACAAGCAGAAATAGTTCCCTTTTGCTCAACTCGTCGTCCTCACTCTACAGCAGCAGAAGAACCAATGCTGCAAGCCATACTGTCTGCGGGTACTCGCTGGGTGACAATTTTTGGTAAGTCTTGGGATTTGCAAGTCATTGAAGGACTCAACACCAGTTGAGAAGAAAACTTAGCCATGATCAGCGATACAATTGGATATCTCCGTTCTCAAGGACGGCGTGTGATTTATGATGGTGAACATTGGTTTGATGGCTACAAACGAAATCCTGACTATGCTCTCCAGACAATAAAAGCAGCCGCAATAGCAGGGGCTGAATGGCTGGTCTTATGTGATACTAACTGATACTAACGGTGGCACCTTACCCCATGAGATTACGCAAATTATTAAAAATATTGTGTTGGGGACTGGGGACTGGGAACTGGGGACTGGGAATACAGAAAAAACTCTGGCCCAATCTCCACTTCCCCAAATCGGAATTCACACCCATAATCATTCAGAGATGGCAGTTGCTAATGCCCTAGCAGCTGTTATGGCAGAAGCGAAGATGGTGCAGGGTACAATCAATGGTTATGGGGAATGCAGTGGTAATGCTAACCTGTGTTCTGTGATTCCCAATTTACAGTTAAAGCTTGGTTATAGCTGTATCGGTGAACACCAGCTAAATCAACTTACAGAAACTAGTCGGTTTGTCAGCGAAGTTGTCAATCTTGGGCCTGATGAACACGCGCCTTATCTGGGACGTTCTGCCTTTGCGCACAAAGGTGGTATTCATGTATCTGCGGTAGAACGTAATCCTTTAACTTATGAACATATTCAGCCGGAACAAGTGGGGAATCGTCGCCGCATTGTTATTTCTGAACAGTCTGGTTTAAGTAATGTCTTAGCTAAAGCTCGGTCTTTAGGAATGGAATTAGATAAAAATGATCCCCAAGCCCGGCAAATTATTCAACGTATGAAAGAATTAGAGAGTGAAGGATATCAGTTTGAAGCTGCAGAAGCCAGTTTTGCTCTATTAATGTATGAAGCTTTGGGACTCCGAGAACAGTTTTTTGAAGTTAAAGGTTTTCAAGTCCACTGTGATTTAGTAGAGGTGAAAGAAACTACTAATTCTTTAGCAACGGTAAAAGTAGGTGTAAATGGTATAAATATTCTTGAAGCAGCAGAAGGTAATGGACCAGTAGCGGCCTTAGATGATGCTTTACGTAAAGCTTTAGTGAACTTTTATCCGCAAATTGCCGACTTTGAGTTGACAGATTATAAAGGAGTTGACAGATTATAAAGTTAGAATTATCAACGGAAATACGGGTACAGCAGCAAAAACCCGCGCTTTGGTAGAATCGGGAAATGGTCAACAACGTTGGACAACTGTAGGAGTTTCTACAAATATTTTGGAGGCTTCCTATCAAGCTGTAGTTCAAGGTTTGGAATATGGTTTATTGTTGCATTTCCAAGCTGAAAAGGCCCTGAAAATTTAGGATAAATATCTGAATTTTCATGATGATCATGTTATTGCTGGAAAAGGTGGGGTGATATATATCTATATCGGTTTGATGTTTGCCAAAGTTGTTATTTTCAACAGAGTATTTCATCTATATCAGTGTTACCTAAAATAGACGTCTTGCAGAACTAATATGATGTTATAATAGGGGGTTGTCTTTGTTATAGCCGAAAGTTAGAGTTACACGGTTATATTTAAATTAGTGATCGCAAAGAACACCAAGAATATATAAAATCTAAAACTCTCTATCATACCACAGAAACTATTTTGGAATAGGTCTAATAAATCTTAACTTAAGTTAATCATTGTTGGTTGTCTGAACCAAGATATCCAGGACTAAAAGATTTACAGGATGATATCACTAGATTATCTAATTAGGTGAGATAGAGATCGCATACCATTTCTCATCAACAATATTGTCACCTTATCAAAGAAATAGCATCTTGTCACTTTGCGTATTTTACCCAACTGACTAAAAATCACAAACAAATAATAATCCTGTAAATCCTGTTTCAGACAATTAATAATCTTGAAATCCAAAAACTTAGTATATATTCGATATGCGACAATGCCAATAGATATATAAATTATAAGAATAAGCATACCCAAAACTCGGAACACTGTCAACCACCCTCGCTGAAATAACCAAAACTCCTTAAATTATTGACTAGATTCTCAATAATAATGAGAATATACCCACTCTTATTGATAAAAATATTGTTTCCCAACATCTCGTACAAATAACTTATATAGCAGAAAACGAATTTTTTTGATGTTATTAAAAACATTCTCAATTTAGCGAATCAAGGAAATCCAAATCTACAAGTAATTACTAAATAGTAAGGTTATTAGATCTTTAGGTAAAGGCGGATGTGGAGAAGTATTTTTAGCTCAACATAGTCAAACCAAGAAACTTGTCGCACTCAAAATCATGTTACCTGTGCTTGCTGCTCAAGAAATGGGTGTAAAAATGTTTTTGAGAGAAACAGAAAACACCAAATATTTACAAATATTGATGGTAAAATGGTGGTAAAAATTGGAGCTTATGGTTTAGCTAAAGCCTTTGATTTAGCAGGTTTAAGTGGGTAAACTTTCACAGGGACAAAAATGGGAACACCTGTATTTATGTCTCGCCGACAAGTCCTAGATTTTAAACACGCATTACGAGAAGTTGATGTTTGGGCAAGTGCCGCTTGTCTATATAATATGTTAACGGGATATTTCCCCCCTGATTTTGTTGGTGATTCTTAGGCTTCTGTGTTAAGAAATGATCCTGTACCCATTCGTCAACGTGATAGTAGTATTCCTGAAAAGTTAGCAAAAGTGATAGATTTAGCTTTAACAGAAAAACCGCAAATTCAATTTCAAACCGCAGCACAATTGAAGGAGGCGTTGGTAAAAACTCGATGAATTTGATGAATTTAGGGAAAACTTTCCCAAGCTTGGGCAACCAACTTGCTTAACCACCGTCGTTGTTGTATATCTAACACCAGATCATCTTCTAAGACCTCGGCAGTTAATTCTTCTAAGGATTGACCCTGAGCTCGGACAAGTTTGACTACTCCTGCAATTACTGCAGCTACGAGTTCTTCATCAACTGGCTGTTGTCGGAGTGCAAAAATTTGTTGGGGACTGTCTGGGATAGGATAATTCATGGTACGAGTTTACAGAAGTTCCAAAATGATTAATAAATTTAACAACCTATTAAAGTTTCTTCATTAAATCTTGATGCAACTGATAGGGCGGAGTGTAACGTACTTTCTGCCTTTGTCAAATCTTTCTTAGTGAGTAGATTGATGGGAGATGTCAGCAGAATATGAAAGAGATTCTTTATGTAGAAGTTCCTACTCCAGATACTGCGGCTGTACGCAACTGGCTACAAGTGGATTTTGCGCCAGGTAATGGAGAGAAATTGCTTACCCCAGAAGGTTTTCGCTTGAGAAACCCTAGTGTGTCTGTGACGGAGAGTATACCAGATGAACTGTCTATATTTGTCTGGTCGGTACAGCGTACTACTTATCTCAAGGTATTCCGTTGGGCAGATAAACCTTTTGCGAATGAGGGGCAAATTCTTCAACGCCTAACTACAGGAATCCGCAGCCGCTTTCCTCATAGTTATCCAGAACCGCCGGAAATTGATGCTCAAAAGTCAATTTTCGCAGAGTTAGAAGCTTATTATCCCCTAACTGTCAAGTATTTTCAGAAAATGCCAAATGGGGAATATGATCTGAAGCGTGCTTACTGGTGGGAGCAACTTTGGCGTGAAGGGGTTAGAAATCCTCAGCAGCCCCGTCAGGTATTATTTTCTGGTCAAGGGGAAGAGGGAAACGAAAGTCCCAATCTTCAATATGACCTTATTTATATTGGTGGTGCTTTAGGTTCAATTCATGCGGCTTTGATGGCAAAGTTGGGCTATAAAGTGCTGTTGGTCGAACGTTTGCCGTTTGGCAGAATGAACCGGGAATGGAATATTTCTCGTGATGAAATTCAAAGTTTGGTAAATCTGGGTTTGCTGACAAGTGGTGAGTTAGAAAGCATTATTGCCAGGGAGTATAAAGACGGTTTCAATAAATTTTTTGATGCTAATAATCCTTCTGGCCTGAAAGCGCCAATTCTGCACACGCCGACAGTGCTAAATATCGCTTTGGATTCAGATAAGTTGCTGCAAGTATGTGGAGAAAAACTCAAAGCTGCTGCTGGTGATATCTGGGATGAAACTGAGTTTATTCGGGCTGATATCAGCGATGCACAGGTAACTATTACTGTCAAGCATTTACCTAGTGGTAATGAGCAGGAAGTTAGTGGAAGATTACTGGTGGATGCAATGGGAACTGCTTCTCCTATTGCTTGGCAATTAAATGGTGGTAGGGCTTTTGATAGTGTGTGTCCAACTGTGGGAGCAGTAGTTGAGAAAGGGTTTGAGCATGGTGTGTGGGATGTTCAGTATGGAGATATTCTCTACAGCCACGGGGATATTTCTCGCGGTAGACAGTTGATTTGGGAGTTGTTTCCTGGGGTTGAGGAGGAACTAACAATTTATCTGTTTCATTACCATGAGGTGAATGGGAAAAATCCTGGTTCTTTGTTGGAGATGTATGAGGACTTTTTCATGATTTTGCCGGAGTATCGCCGCTGTGATATGGATAAGCTGGTGTGGAAGAAGCCGACTTTTGGCTATATACCAGGGCATTTTAGTGTAAGTAATAGAGATCGCACCATTGCCTTTGATAGATTAATTGCTATTGGTGATGCTGCTTCCCTTCAGTCTCCCCTGATTTTTACAGGTTTTGGTTCTCTCGTTCGCAACCTAGAACGGTTAACTACCCTATTAAATACAGCCCTTAAACACAACCTATTGAGTTTTCAGCACTTAAATCAAATTCGTGCCTACCAAAGTAACGTTTCCGTGACTTGGTTATTTTCCAAAGGAATGATGGTTCCTACGGGGAAATTTATCCCGCCCCAAAGGGTAAACTCCATGCTCAATACCTTCTTTGGTTTATTAGCAGATGAACCCCCAGAAGTGGTAGATAATTTCATTAAAGATCGTTGCGATTGGTTAACTTTTAATCGTTTGGCCTTGAAAGCAGCCAGGAAAAATCCTGCTTTACTGCTGTGGATATGGCAAATGGCTGGGTTGAAAGACTTACTGAGGTGGTTAGGTAATTATTTCAACTTTGGTCGTCACGCCCTGATTAGCCTTTTGTTAAGTAGATGGTTTTCAAACTTCCTGAAATCAAGTCAATCTTGGTTAGAACCCCGTTATCCCGGATTATGGTTGCAATTATTAACCATTAATTATGGAATTTCTACTGGTAAACCACAGCAGCATAATCAGGTAGTTAAAGTTAACTCAAAAGCAGTAACTCAAATTAGTCATTAGTAATTAGTCATTGGTAATTGGTGATTGGTAGGACGTAAGAAGTAAGACGTAGAAGGTTAATTTCCCCAATTTACTATTAACTGTTAACTGTCACCTGTCACTTGCTATAGATCCTTCAGCATTGACCTTTGATCGATGATTCTGGGGAGGGAAACTTGGTAATTCCACAGATGCTAATGATTTACGTCCCTTGGGTGGACGCTGGGGATAAATCAACGGAGAAGGTGATTTATTTTCTTGGTGATATTCACCCATTGGTTCTAGGGAAAAATTGTGTAAAGGCAATTTAGACGATGTAGACGATGAAACTTCAGCCCAATAGTCCTCACTGTCTCCTGCATTTATCTGTTTATGTGGAAAAGTGGGAGTTATTGGTGGTTCATTAGTTGGAGAGATTAACAACTTTTCTGCTCCAGCACCAGAATTTATTTCCATTTCTAAATTCTCTTCTATTATCCTTTTTAGTTCTTCAGCATTTTCCGTAGTAGAAGCTGAAGTTTCCCTGACTGACAAATTAATTTGATGATTGTTTGGAGTATCTCCCGTAGCAGGTGGAGTTACTGATGTCGATTGGGAGGTAAAAAACATTTGAATCAGACTCTCTAACTGCTGGTCTAGTTGGGAAGAACCAGAAGACGCAGTTTCTGATGTAATTAATTCATCAACTTCTAAAGAGGCAGCGATTTTTGTGGATGTGAGAGTATTTTCTTCATCTGAACACAGATCAGAAGATTCTGAAATGGGAGCAGAGTAATTTTTCTCGTGAGGGGATGGAGTTGAAGATTCTACCCAGGAATTATCGGTAAGCTGGTGTAATCCCCCACAGGCATCACTGACAAAATCTGATTCTGCTGACCAAGGTTTAATAGGCTGTGCATTGGGAAACAAAGATCGTGCTTTTCTAGAGAATCTTGTATGTCCACCAGTTACGTCGTGGGGATGATGAGCTTTGTCTTCTAGAGTGTCATAGTTAGGAACGGAGGTATCTAGACATTTTTCTAAAGCCGCTTTAAATTGGAGGGTTTGACGTTGTTGACGCATCAGTCGAGTCCGCAATTCCCGACCGGTATTTTCTGAGTGTAATAGCTGCTGAGACTGTTCACTGTAATTAGTTTGTAGCAATGAGCATTCGCGCTCTAATTGAGCTAGACGCTGTTGGCTAATTTGTAACTGTGCTTTATGAGTTTCGATGAAAATATCTTGTTGTTGAACAGTTTGTATAGCAGTTTCTAACTGTTGAAACAAAGACTGAATTTGCTCTTGGGCGGCTGAAAGTTCCTGAGTTTGTTGATTTAGCATAGAATCAGTAACGCTGGAGCGTTTTTTTTGCCATTGCAAAATCTTTTCTGCTTCAGTTAATTCCTGTTTGAGTTGCTCCACCTGACTGTATAAATCACTGTTAGCTGTGCTTAATTCTTGATTCAATGTCAGTAATTTTTGAAATTCCGAGTCCACAACCGCTTGTTTTTCACTGTCAGGTTCAGCAACCCAATCCTGTTGTGGATTATTTTTCAAATTCTCTATATTTGGAGATTCACACTGCTGTAGGTGTAGCCCATTGGTGACATCGGTGACTGGATTCAGGAGTGGCAAATTAGTCACTTCCATATTTTCATCATGCACAACTGAGTAAAAAGGACAACCCGCCTGCTCTGAAAGTGGCGAATTTGGAGAATTTAGGGGTTCAATCACAGTGCCGTTATTTGAGGTGTCAGCTATATTCATCACTCTTGACCCACCTGCTTAAAAATATTCAGCAATACTATTGCCAGCATTGCTGATCAAATACATTCAATTGCCCTAGGCAATCAGGATTTCCTCTAGAAGCCAAGTTTAACTCTCTTTCATCATTAGTGGCTAGTACATGAAGGCGGCTATTAGCTAGAAAGCCTTAATACTCAAGGAATTTAACTTTTTGTCTGTTGCTAACTGTCTGTTTATTTCCGCCAAGTTGTACTAGTACAACTTGGCGGAAATATATCAAAGATGTAAATTAGATGAAAAGCCTACTCCATAAGATTTTTGACTTTTAACTTTTGACTTGCGCCTTGCGGTACTAGTGATGAGAGAGTGTTCTAATTGTCAATCTAGAATTAAGGGATTTTAGATTTCGGATTAGTAATAATAAATACAGGTTCCTGGTTTTACAACCAGGATAGAAAAAAAATTTGTGTCGAAACAAGCAGTTTAAAGACACAAGGTTTTTTGGTCTCAAGCCAAGGGGTAAATCCAAAATCGCAAATCCAAAATCTAAAATTGCTTGATGCTAATAATACTGACAATGCTATGTCAGTTTCTTGTGTGTCAAGTTTATTTATGATGTAGTCTTTTTGTCCCTAAGTGGTAGAGGGTGTGAACCTACTTGACGTAGGTTAAAAGTTAGATTAACTTGCTAAAAAATATTATGATCCCTGACGTATTCACTCAACTACTGCTGTTTGGTAGATATTATCTGGGATAGAAGTATCAAATTTTACTAATAAGATAATAATTTAGAAGAAGGAGTATGACTTACGCCACGCTGTGGTATCAGGGAAAAATGTTCCCCCTACACCCCTGCTCCCCTTAAGGTAGCCAGTGAGGATGAAAACCGACTAAGGGAAGTTGTTCTGGTTTGATTTCAATGTTGGCTACATCAGTGATGGGTAAAAGAGGCATTAACCACAGACTGCTCGTAGCAATCGGTTCACCATCATCAGTTTTTAAGGTGTTTACAGGTAATGTGGTTGTTGAGTTTTCTATTGGTACTATTTGGTCAAACACTATACCCAAACCGTCGGGTGCTAAACTCATTTGCACATTTCGTTGGGCTGGGGGTAGCATTAAGAGTGGTTTTTGTTGGTCGGTTTTGAGGTTAATCGCAACTAAATAAGGCTGCTCTATATATTGTTCTTTTGATATTAGTTGTGTTAGTAAGCAGTAGAGGGTGGGTGAGGCAGGATCAAAATTGCAACCAAGGATTGAGCCTGTGGTTTTTAATAGTTGTTTCTGCACGCCTTGATTGGTGACTAGGAATAAATCTCGCGTGAAGTCAGTATTAAATTTGACCATTGCGGCTTGTGAACCATCTTTGGAAAAAGCTTGAACTAAGCCAAATTGGGGTAGAAAATCTAGAGGTTTGGTAGCATCTCCTTGAAGGGATAAAATTGCTGTTCCTTGTCCTTGAGCAACTGCTACTGCTTTGCTATCGGGTGTTATGAGAAAGTCGCCTGCTGATTGACTTTGTAAGCGTTTTGCGGTGGGTTTTGTTCCTGAACTATCTTGAGTTGTTAATAAGTGCCATAGCCCAAAGTCGCCTGGACTATCTATTTTACCGCGTTGGACAACAATTTTTGCTCCATCAGGGGATAGATCAAATTTTAAGTTTTGATAGTCTTTATTATCTAAAATCAGGTCTAGTTTGCCTGGTGGTTGTGGTTGTTGACCAGTTGTGCTAGAAATTCCTGTTGTGACTGTATATAGTTGGGCTGAGAGTATGTCTGGATTTTTAGAGGAACGAGCAGAAAATAATATTTTCTCTCCATCTGGAAATGGCTCGAAGTCCATCACAATTAGGTCTTTGGGGGTAAGTACCTTTTTTTGCCCTTGGGTTAGGTTATAGATTACTAATTTTCCCTGCTCTTGTTGATTAGCTCCTATGTAAAGTAGAGCGCGATCTCTTGTCATAAAGCTGCCTGTAAAGGGTTGAATTTCCCTCTTTTTTCCTTCTTTTCGGGAAAATTTATCTGTTGCTCCTTGCAATGAAACTTTATAAGTTGTTCCATAAGGTGCTGGTGTTACTAGTGTGTAAACTAGTCTTCGCCCTGCCCAACTGATTTTACCTGCGAGAACTGGACAGGTTGTTGAGTTTTCTTCTACGCTTTTGGTTTCTACTGGACAGACTTTTAAATTTTCTTCTACGCTTTTGGTGTCCATTGGACGACTAAAAGTGAGTGTGAAAGCTGTGTCTTCTGCTCCAATTTTTTGATTCTCCCAGGTAAAGTTACGGACGATGGGCTTGACTACATCACCTTGCCAGATGACAAAGCCAATCAGTAGACTCAAGAGGATCATGAGGGCGATAACAACACGATCTAGTGGTTGAATAAATTTATAAGATTTTGTCATTGGGCATTGAGCATTGGGTATTGAGCATTGGGCATTGAGCATTGGGCATTGCATTTTTTCCCCCTATACCCTTACACCCTGCCTCCTGTCACCTAATAACTATATGGATTTTCAGGTTGGGGAATTTTTTTGAGGGAGGAGGCTTTAATAGTTAATTGACGTTTATTGGCGATGTTTTCTGTGATCATTTGTCCTTCTACTTCCAGCCAGGTATCTGGTGGGTATTCATTGCGGTTTTCTCCCAGTTGAACTGGTAATCCTGCTGGATAGGCATCTGCAGCACAACAAGTAATGACAAATCGAGCTAATAACAAGTGGTTTTGATCTAGTTCTGGAGGATGGACTACAAATCCCTGGACTTTGACTTTCTGCCCTGTATAGGCATCTGGTTCTGGATAGACGTTCAGTGTGCGTACCCAGTCTATGAGCGATCGCTCTTCTGGTCGAATGGTAGGGCGAAATGCTTGGGGTTGGGCGCGTGTCGCGCCCAATAACTCGGTGACACCCCGTTCAAGTGCTATTTGAGAGGCAAAGACGCGGGGGGTAATGATAAATCCTAAAATTGCTGTGGTTAAGAGTAAGGCACTACCCCAACCAGGAGGAAATAAATTTATATGTTGTTGTTGGTTATTAGGTACTTCATAACGACGGTGTTGCTGCCACAGTTGTATCCCTTTGAAAAAACCAACAATCAATAAACCTATTGCAGCCACAATTACTAACCAAAAGTAATCAGGATGAATCAATAAATTTAGTTTGCCTGTGAACCAGTATTTTAGCATTAAAATTCCCCAAGCTGTGATTGCTATAACATCCAGCCAAGGAAGTAACTGATTTTTGATTTTTTGTTTTTGGATTGAAGTCATTACTTATTGAGTTATTAAGTCAGTTGTAAGTGTCACAGATAACTGCCAAAAATTACATGACGTGCAAATTCAAAAGTAAGGTAAATAAAAGTGTCAACTGTCCGGCTAAAGCAAATAGATACAATAGGGCTTTAGGTTTGAAAATTGATAACATCAAACCCACACCTTTGATATCAATCATCGGACCAAATACCAAAAATGCTAACAAAGAACCGCTGGTAAAGGTGGAAGCAAAAGATACAGCAAAGAAAGAATCGACTGTAGAACAGATTGATACTACTGCAGCTAGAATCAACATGGCCAGAATTGAAGTAATTGGCCCAGCACCCAAACTGAGGATTAATTCACGGGGTGCTAAGACTTGAATCGCGGCAGCAATGGCACTTCCTAACACCATTACTCCTCCTAATTCCCGCAACTCTTGGATGATATTATCCAATACTAGACGGAGTCTATCTGCAAAAGGTTTATTGAGGTTAGAAGTTGCGATATTTGTTTGGTTTATACCACCTATCTTTGTAGATATACCTGCTTTACCACCGAGAATATAAGTTCCTGATTGCAAGATAGTATTACCCGTTGCTTGTTCTTCTACCTGGTAATATTTTCCCTTGCGTTTAGATTCTGGTTTAGGCGGTGGATTATATTTAAGATAACGTCCGATCGTAGGTTGTAAGAAGGGACTTAAGTCTTGTTGAAAGCTAAAAACAAAACCGATAATAGTAGCTATCGCTAAAGACAATACAATTCTTAACACTACTATTTCCGGTTGATCTCTAAATGCTGTCCAAGTTGCCCAAATTACAATTGGGTTAATTGTCGGTGCTGCTAGTAAAAAACCAATTGCTACCGGTGTGGGGACTCCCTGCATCAATAACCGCCGCGCTACTGGCACATTACCACACTCGCACACCGGAAATAAAAAGCCAATTATACTCCCAACTAAAGCCCCTAGTAGCGGATTTTTGGGCATTTTTTCTACCAATTTGCGTTCATCAATAAAAAACAGCAGCAAAGTGGAGAATAACACCCCTAGCAGCAAAAAAGGCATCGCCTCGACTAGCAGACTTAGAAATAGGGTGAAACCATTGTTAAGTTGATTCATTATCATGTCGCAGTCAAAAGCGGTTTTGAGTTTTAGGGTTATGCCTAGTCATTTTATCCAAATCAGGATTAAACGGGGATCATATAGTAAATCGGGAAATGTAAACATTAGTATCTCTCAGATGATCTGAACCTCACACATACAGCATATTAACAGCCAAAGTCTTACAGAATCTAGGTTTAAAACCAAATCACAAGCCTTTTTTACTCCTGATTCATCATTCTATGACTTCTGCTGTAGTTTTAATTTCCTAGCTCAATCACCCACCTTTAAGTTGACGCTCCCCTGGCTAAAGCCGAGGGGATTCTTGGTTCACAGACTCGCCGTTAGACGACTGGTTGACACCAATCCCCCAAGAGGGCAAATCTCCGCAAGCATAAGTTCCCGTATGCCCTACGGTACTTAATCCTAGTTTTAGGATATTGACCGAAAAGCGAGACGCAAGCGCCTGGCTTTAGACATGGGGATAAGTTGGTAGCTGCTTCAGCCGCAGTAATAATATACAGCTAAAGTATATATCATCTTTATTTTCATTTTGTGCCGTTATACAATTCGCCTTTGTATAATGATCCCTGGCTTAAAAGACATACCTCCCTAAAATTTTTTCTGCAAACTTCAATAATTTGGAGAAAATTCCTCTGGTTAATGAACGAGGCACCATTAAAATAAATTCTGTCCGCGTTTGTATATTTCCCGTGCGTAATCAGTCCAAGCACCTTGTCCCCAATATCGAAAACAGCTTGTTTGCAGCAACAAGTTATGTCATAAATTTTGACGGTATTGGGTTTGTTTGGTGATAGCTTCACCTGAGTTGTTGGCTAAGAAGTGATCAAACTTCCGATGAAATGAATTACTTAATTCATACATGGGAGATAAAACATTTTCGTATCCCTGCACCCAACTAATATGATTAGTCTATGATGCGCCATCTACATGAAAATTAGGATTAGTTTTTATAATTCCTTGAATGGCATTTTCTACAGCATTTGTTGGAAAATTATCTGCGGAAATTTTTTGCCAAATCTGATATTGTCCCACTGGTTGACAAGGGGGAAAGTGTTCAGGTAGACAACCAGCATCTGCTAATAATTCTAAATATTCTGTACCACACACAGCCAGTACTCTGGTTTTACCTCCGCCATGTTGCACCATATCCCACCAGGCTTGTTTAAAACCGTTGGGAAATTCATTCATCATCACACCGCCATTTTCACCATCAACAATTTGGCTGACGATTGGCGGTACTAAATTAGAAGCTCATTGTTGTTCAGATAAGGTTTTGGCTTCATAATATCGTTGCATTTAAGCGACTAATTTAGTATCTGCTCCTTGGGTTTTAATTAAGGTCGTAATACTAATTGTTTCTGCTTGGGAATTGCGAGCAATTAAACGATGTGGTAAATGTTTTTGGGTGATAGATTCACCGGTAATTGTCTCTATTGTATGTTCTTGTACTAATAACTAAAGATATCCAGATTCTTTGAGGGGTTTGATAAGTGCAAATAGGATATCTCGGTGATTTAGTAGGTGCATTTCTGGGGGTGAAAATCCTTTAACTCGTGCTAGTACTTCCCATCCAAAAATTGCCGCAAAATTATCTTGCCAAGCGACAATATGGAGTTTAATATCTGCTATGGGGGTGGAAGGAATTACAGCGTGACTCCACATTGTCCCTAGCCACTCTACATAACGCTGATAGCTGGTATCCGCAAGTAATCCGTTTAACGTTGTCGAGGATGTCACTTCCTCCCATTTGTCGGAGTCCCCACAAAATATTACCAGAATAATCCAAAATGACACGGGGATTGCAACCTTGATTTACAAGTTCGGGGATAAAGTCTCCGATGCGACTGTAACAATAAGCAAAAGGTTTTGCATTGTGGTTGTCTCCCTCGTGTTGATGTTCAAACATATATTGCAGGTTGCTAATGAGTGAACTGCTATGTCCAGCTGGTATAGTGGGCTGGTCCATGTGGAGAGCGATTGCAAACACAGCGTTAATATCTGCTAATTTAATATTAGTTGTTGGTAAAAATACAGGCTGATCATGGTTGACTACAGACAGCACTTCTGTTTCCGACCCGGCAATATATTTATGATTTCGGGCAAAGTGGGCAGATCATGAGGTAATTTCAACATCTATGGTTACTCAGAAACGATATATAACTGTTAATCCTGCACCGATATTTACTAATGAATACTCCCAGTCACGCTATTTTAAATTTGGTGATATTTAATCAACAAATCCGAACTCAGTTTAGTGCAGCAATTCTGATCCGTGCAGTCCTTCCAGATATTCCCATCTTTGTGTTCTACTTTTTGATGAAGTCTGTTTACCGTTTACCAGAAAAACAGATTTGGTCTGAGGTTTATTATCAACATTTCTGGTAAGCTGTTGTGAGTACGTTTCATTCCATTCCTTTAGCTTTGCTGGGTATCTTAATTGATCAAATTGCTAATTGGTAAGTGATTGAGGTGGGTTGTATTACTAAGGATAAATCTGCTGTCAATCGCTGTAAAACTTGTTTCAAAACTATTGCTGTCCAATCAATATCTGCTGCTGTTGTTTGTTGTCCTAAAGTTAACCTAATTCCTCCCAAAGCGGCTACTTGTGAATAACCCATTGCTAATAAAATCGGACTGGGACTTAATTTACCACTATTACAAGCAGCACCTGCACTAATGCCAATTCCTGCTAAATTTAATTGACGGACTAGGGTTTTACCACTAATTTTTTCGCCATCGGCATATTCTAAATAAAAGCTAAGATGATGGGGTAAGCGGTGAATTCTGTCACCTGTGGGAATTAAACTGGGAATATCTGCTAATTTGGTAAAGAGCCGATCCCGCAATTCTGTTAATCTTAGTCTTTCTGTTTCTAACTCCTGTCCGGCTAACTCCGCAGCTACTCCAAACCCAGCAATAGCAGGTGTTGCTTGTGTACCTGAACGCAGTCCTTGTTCTTGTCCACCACCACCTAACAATGGTATTAAGTTCATTCCTGGACGCACATATAAAGCACCTGCACCCAAGGGGCCATATATTTTATGACTAGATAAACTCAATAAATCAATACCTAAATTATTGACATCTATCGCTAAACGTCCCGCAATTTGCACCGCATCTGTATGGAATAAAGCACCATGGATTTTAGTAATTTTTCCTAATTCTGCTATCGGTTGAATAGTTCCCACTTCACTTTGTCCATAAATCACCGATACCAAAACAGTGTTATGTCGCAAAGCTGCTTTTAAATCTTCCGGATTAATTCTACCTTTAGAATCTACACCTAAACGGGTAACTTCCCAACCCCACTTTTCTAACATTCGCACCGGTTCAGAAACAGCCGAATGTTCTACACTAGAAATAATTATATGTTGTGGTACAGGATAACATCGAGCCACACCCATAATTGCTAAATTATCTGCTTCTGTTCCCCCAGAAGTAAAGATAATTGATTCGGGAACAGCATTAATTAAACCTGCAACTTGTATTCTTGCTTGTTCCACAACTAATGCTGCACGGTTGCCCCATTCATGTAAACTGGAAGGATTACCCCACTGTTGATTTAATACTGCTTGCATTTTAGCGATCGCTTCGGGTCGAGTAGGAGTAGTAGCACTGTAATCTAGATATATTTGCATAAAACCATAATTGAGATCATCAAGGATGTACAGTTACTTTGGTAAATTAGGAAAAAGACCGAGTAATTTTATGTTAATTGGTGGATTTTTAGCATCTTTGATACAACCAGTTTTCTACACAATTAGACATACACCTTATGGGCATTAATAAATAATGTCTACTCTCAATCTATTTTGATCATATTACCGTGTCTATTTCTCCTCATATGAGATTTGATTTCTATCTTATATCTTTTTATTACTATTGACTCTCAGTGGTTGTCAAAAAGTCGAATCTTCCAATCAGCATCTCGCACTATTGCCACAAGATCCATTAATTCAAGTTAACTTCAACCATGCTAAATCTTCAGAATACCAAGATACTTATCGTCAGTAAACGCATTTAGGAGAAGACTTATAAAAACAGATTATTTATGTTATTTCCCAAGCAAAATCTACCATAGATATAGCAGTCCAGGAATTACGTTTACCTAAAATTGCCAAAGTATTAGCCGTAGAACAAAAAGCTGGTGTCAAGGTGAGGATAATTTTAGAGAATAACTATTCTCGTCCTTCGAGTAGCCTGAGTGCAACGGAAATACAGAGACTAGGAAAAAGAGAACAAGAACGATATCAAGAATTCCGCCAATTTGTGGATATCAACTAAGATAATAAAATCACAACAGATGGAATTAATCAACGTGGTGCTTTACTCATGATCAAAAATGCCCAAATTCCTTGGATAGATGATACAGCAGATGGTACTGCGGGTAGCAGTTTAATGCATCATAAATTTGTAATTGTAGACATAAGTGATACATCAGGAGATTTTAGTAAATCTAGCAGTTTAGGTAATGCCAATAATTTATTAAACATCGACAGTCTAGAATTAGCAACTTTATTTACTGAAGAGTTTAATAATATGTGGGGTGATGGTGCGGGAGGTAAGCCAAATAGTAAATTTGGTTTAAAAAAATGTGTGCATTGCCACCTCATAAACTATACGTTCTAAGGTACATAGATACCCAATAGATACCGATTACTCTGCTCTAAAGTCAAAGTGTCTGTAATACCCAAGTTATTCTATACGTTTAGCCCTTTAACGTGACTAATCATTTCTCTCGGTTGTGCTGTATTAGTATCAGCACTACTCCCGTCTTGGTTGCGTTTACCTACTCGTATTCTCTGTATTTGGAACTCTAGCGCCTATGTTTTTTTGGGGTTGACTTGGTGGACAATGCTTAAAGCTACTGCGGAAGAAACGCGCTCTTATGCAGAGCGTGAATACAAAGGTCGTTTGGTGATATACACACTCATTGTCTTCGCTTCTTGTATCAGTATGCTAGTGATCCCATCCCTCCTGAATTATCATAAACATGGGCTATTGACGATTTCCTTACCCCTACGCGTCATGCTTGCAGGTATGACGATCTTCAGTGCTTGGTTACTAGTACATATAATGTTTGCTCTGCTATATGCACGCACTTGTTAATAACATGATGGTGAAATCAATCTTGGAAATATAGCTGGAGGCTTAGGTTTTCCTAAGGAGAACTATCCAGATTAGTGGGACTTTTTATATTTTTCCTTTGTGATTGGTATGACTAGTCAATTCTCTGACGTGCAAACAACAGTATGTTCGATGAGGCCCTTAACTTTGCTCCATGGTGTGTTTTCCTTCTTTTTTAAGACTACTGTTCTTGCTATGAGTATCAATATTATTACCGTTCTTGCTATGAGTATCAATATTATTGCAGCACTAATTTAAAAATTATTTGATGAGAAATTTAAGATAGAATATTAGATTTTGAGTTGTAGATATTGAGTTTTTAATTCCCCGAAAGTGTTACCCTTATCAAAGGTATGGAAATATGATTCTCTACTTATAGAAAGATGAAGTTATAGAATAATTCTTCTAACATAGACCTAACTTAAACAGCCGGAGTTAGTCTATGCCTTTTAACAAGATAAATGAATTACCTCAAGATATCCAAACACGACTACCAGAACATGCTCAACAGATTTTCGTAGCTGCTTTCAATGCTGCTAAAAGTGATGGAATGAATGAAGATAGTTCTTTAGCAGTAGCCTGGAATAGTGTTCACAATGAATATGAGCCAGACAGAGAAGGTAACTGGCACAGAAAACCAGAAGATCCTGGCATACATCATAAAGCTGTGATGTCTGGTGGTAATTAATTACCTAAAAAATAAATATTAATTTATAGGCGGTTTTTTATAGTTATAAACCGCTTTTTATTGAAAATAACCCATGAGGAATACTACAACACTCTTTCCTCCAGTCAGTCAAGCAGAACTTGGTTTAATCGCTGCCAATAAAAGTATACAGCCTTTCCGCCCCGACTTCCTTTCCAACCAATTTCTTATCCTGTACTTAACAAGGCCTATGCTGTAGAGATTGCTAGAGATTGGAACACAAAAGATAAAGTATCTGGATATGTTGGTTATGTAACAAGATTTTAAGTTGAAACAAAATTTATCGATTAATACACCGTGCAAACTGTCAGTTGTTCTCAACACCAAGAGTATTGGATACCTGCTGAAAAATTAGATGAATTTAATGCTAATATTGTAGATATAATTGAACTTATTGCTGAATTTAGAGCAACTTCAGATAAATAAAACTAAGTAGTATTAACTACAAGCTATGCTACTTATCAAAGACGAAATTAAACTTCGTCTCATGCGAGACGATAAACAAGACTATCTTTCAATGGAAAAATGGCGTTCTGATGAGGAAGTGTTAAAATTCTATGGCGGTAGAGATTATCCTTATAATTTCAAAAAAGTCGTAGAAACATATCAACCTAGAATTTTGGGAGAAGAACCTCTAATTCCCTGCATTTTCTCTTCTAAAAATATAGAAATTGGTTATTTACAATATAATGCTCTCAATCAATTACCACCACATATTGGAGAAATGTATTCTCTAGAAAAAACAGATAATATCTATGGAATTGATTTATTTATTGGTGAAACTAAATATTGGAATCAGGGAATAGGTACAAAATTGCTTTCAGCCGTGATAAATTATATTTTTACTGAACTGCAAGCTGTAAAAGTTTTTATTGATGCTAATGTCAGAAATCTCCGTTCCATTCACTGCTATGAAAAATGTGGATTTCTGAAAATTAAGCTGTTACCATCTCATGAACTCTATGAGGGCAAGTATCAGGATTGTTGGTTAATGGCAATAAAACGTAATAATTCATTAGACTAAGAATAAATTACCTTGGTGGGATTTAGCTTCCTATAAAAACCATGACTCAAGCAACTACAAGAATTTGTATACTAGGTGGCGGCTTTGGTGGACTTTACACCGCCCTTCGTTTAAGCCAATTACCGTGGGAGTCTACACTAAAACCTGAGATTATATTAGTAGATCAGAGCGATCGCTTTCTCTTCTCTCCCTTCCTGTACGAACTCCTCACTGGAGAACTGCAAGTCTGGGAAATCGCCCCACCATACCAAGAACTACTACAAGGAACAGGTGTGCGTTTTCATCAAGCAGTTGTCTCACAAATCGACACCGACAAGCAACAAGTACAATTACAAAACGGACTAGAAATAGCCTACGACCGATTAGTATTAGCTTTAGGTGGCGAAACACCCCTTGATTTAGTGCCAGGTGCTACAACATACGCTCACTCCTTTCGTAGCATTACAGAGGTTTATCGCCTAGAAGAAAGCCTACGAGTTTTAGAAGCATCAGAAACAGAAAAAATTCGTATAGCCATAGTCGGTGCAGGTTACAGTGGCGTAGAATTAGCTTGTAAACTTGCAGATAGAATTGGGGAAAAAGGACGCTTCCGCCTAATTGAAATCAGCGATCAAATTTTGCGAACTTCCCCAGAATTTAACCGCGAAGCAGCGAAAAAAGCCTTAGAAACCAGAGGTGTTTTTATAGACTTAGAAACCAAAGTAGTCTCCATTGGAGAAAATACCATCTCCCTAGAGTATAAAAGTCAAGTAGACGAAATTCCCGTAGATTTGGTAATTTGGACAGTTGGGACAAGAGTTCCCCCAGTGGTGAAAACCCTACCCCTCAAGCAAAACCAACGTGGACAAATCACCACCACATCAAAACTGCAAGTCCTGGAACATCCCGAAATTTTCGCTTTAGGAGATTTAGCAGACTGTCTTGATACAGAAGGAAAGCAAGTACCGGCTACAGCGCAAGTCGCCTTCCAACAAGCCGATTATACCGCTTGGAACATCTGGGCATCTCTAACAAATCGTCCTTTACTTCCCTTCCGCTATCAACAATTAGGAGAAATGATGGCCTTGGGAGTAGACAACGCCACCCTCACAGGTTTAGGCATCAAATTAGATGGTTATTTAGCATACATCGCCCGTCGTTTAGCTTATTTGTATCGTTTACCAACTTTAGAACATCAATTGAAAGTTGGGTTTAGTTGGTTAGTCAGTCCTATCATCAAAACCCTTTCTCAGTAAAATAGCTAACAGGGAATAGGTGACAGAAGGCAGAGGAGTAGAGGTGCTGGGGCTGCTGGGGAGGCTGGGGAGGCTGGGGGAGAAAAATTTATCCTTCCTCCTGATAGAGTACCCTATGGGAAGCAAGCTACACGTACTGTGCCGTAGGCATAGCGTGGCCATAGCCATACTCCTAAACTCCTAACCATTAACTGACATTAATTTTAGAAATTATGAAGAAACCAAAAGTCATTTTTTTAGATGCGGTAGGTACGCTCTTTGGTGTTAAAGGTAGTGTAGGCAAAGTTTATAGTCAAATAGCCCAAGAATTTGGCGTTGCAGTTTCTCCGGAAATCCTCAATAAACACTTTTTCAAAAGCTTAAAAGCTGCACCACCATCCATATTTCTCAATACAGATATTCAAGATATTCCCCAGCGAGAATTTGATTGGTGGCAGATTATTGCCCTCAAAACCTTTGAAGGTGCAGGTGTTCTCAATGAATTTTCTGATTTTTCCGCTTTCTTTAGCGAACTTTATATTCACTTTGGTACTGCTGAACCTTGGTTTGTCTATCCAGATGTTCCTCTGGCTTTGGTAAACTGGCGACGGTTAGGAGTTGAATTAGGTGTACTGTCTAATTTCGATTCCCGTTTATACTCAGTATTGCAAAGCTTAGGACTGAGAGACTATTTCAAATCCATTACCATTTCCACCCAAGTCCGTACAGCTAAACCAGATCCGCAAATTTTTAACATCGCTTTGCAAAGTCATCACTGTTCACCAGAGGAAGCATGGCACATTGGAGACAGCATCACAGATGACTATCATGGACCTAGAAAGGCTGGTATCAGGGGTATTTGGATTAACCGCCAGCAAAATTACTAAACTATTCTTGTTTGGTACAAAATAAAACTTACCTCCTTGTCTCTATCCGTAATCGAGATGGTTAGCAGATAGGTTGAATACTGAAGACCAAATTAACATGATGAATTGGCAAATTTATGATTTGCTAGGATTTGGTAAGATTACAATAGAGACGACCGAAAATTTACAAAGGAGTATGTGTCTGGCTGTCCATAGTGTTAAGATTAGGAAAGAGCCAAGGAAAGAATCAGGGTTGGGAATAGT
>CAKZGI010000048.1 GCA_936914905.1 uncultured Trichormus sp.
GCTCTGTCCTAATCTTAACACTATGGAAAGCCAGACACAGACTCCTTTGTAAATTTTCGAACGTGTCTAATGACCTGAGACTGCAAAAACTTCCTTGGCATTTGTGGGATTTACTAGAATGCTATCCCAAAGCTCAAATCGCTCTGAGTGCCCCTAGTTATGAATAAGTTAACCGCAGCAAACCACAGGAAATGGCAGGAGTCTTTTTACAAGCACAGATGATTAGTCAGTTGTTGAGTGCAGCTTTAGATGGACGGCCTCTGTTATCGGCTTGGAATGTCTGGGGTGAAGTGATTTGGAGTTGGGCGATAACAGGGGGTTTACTTGCTGCTTATTTGCGACAACCCACTTATTTAGGCTTGGCCGTTGGGGCAGCATTGGTGAGTGTATACGGTATTTGCCTGATAGTATTAATACTATACAGTTATTGGATTGCCTTCATACCTGCGGCGATCGCTTTAGGAAGTAGTGCAATCATCTCAATAGCTGCCATTAAACCTGTAAAATCAGCCTAAAAACACGAGATTCAGCGCTCATATTCTTCTGGAAAAGGCATCACTCCCCAAACCAAGCCTTCACCCGATTCCAACATCACCTCCACAGACAATTCTTCTACAGCTGTTGTTGCTATATCTTGATTGTTAGGAGATGATTGTAAATCATCCGTCAACAATCTGAGTTGAAACCCAACAGGAATCATCGTTTTTGGATTAGTGGTGGCGTAATTCAAAGCGCCAAATTTGTCCTTCCAGATTGGCTTGAGGTAAAGTTTTTAACTCATAAGTATTAGCTGCTACTATAATTTGCCGGGATAAGCCTCAAATAGACGCTTGGCTTTTTTGACTTCTTATCCCCGAAAGCAAAGCCGTCAATTGTCGTAGTTCCCAGCCCACTTATTGAGCAAAATTTGATACACCTTCCTGAAGCGATGTCCCTATAGATATTGATTATGCAATTCCTTGGTACAACTCATATAAGCATCGCCTCAAATTGCCATGATATATTAATGCTCACGAAAGAGAAAAAGGAATATCTAAGCGCGGAAATACGTAAAGATGATGCTAAATCTGCTGGTAACTTATCCAATAAATTATCTGATTCTTGTCCATCAATAGGAGAGGAGCATCCACAGAAATAGACTTGGGATATAAAAAAACACGCACAGCTTGAGCGCAATTACTCAGCCATTCTTCTATATTTTCTGGAGTCAGTTGGCTCAAACTTTGTCGATTATAAAGTTCAGTAATTGTTTGCCACGTGGTCATATTCGTTTTTCCCAACTGACGGATGCTTGTGCTGTTACTGGTGTAGAGTTCCTTAAAACATTCCCAAGCCAACACATAATTATTGATTATTTGACTGCTAAAACCAGCATTTCCCAAAGAATTTACCAATCCCTTACGACTGATTTTATGTAGCGAAGCCCAATCTATGCAGATATCTGCTTCCTTTATCTAACGGAGTGAATCTATGAGACAAAGCTCAAAAGCATATCTCGCATAGCTTTTTAGATTTGTGCTGTATTCGGGATTAAGATTTTTGAGAATTTTGTCAATACAGGAAATAGCAATCTGAAAACAATCAGCAACAGAAAATTGACTGATAAAACTTTCAGCTATTTTTTGGGACACTCAGTAGCATACCTCTTGTAAATAAGTAGAAATATGTCCCACAGATAGGGAACTGGAATCTAAGTCCCCCTTTATTAAGGGGGACTTAGGGGGATCTAAAAGTTTTTGATACATAACTAAGGACTTTTCAAACATTCTCTAAATGGTGCGATCACTAATGCAATTAACTAATGCAATAATGCAATTTCTCAGTAAATTTACAGTATTAAACTAGTCGGAGTGATAAATTTTATAGCTTACTCCAGCACAAGAAATTTTTTCAGCCAGCCCTAATTAACAGATATTCATTGGCTTATATATCTGACTAGAAAAACTAATAGCTTAATTTGCAGTTATTTTCCAAAATCTTACTTATGGCTACATACAATTATAGAAAGCATAGATAACATTAAAAAAATATTGTACTGGAAGAAAGCATTTTGAGAACAACCTTTTGTGTTCTGTGTTTATTTTCATCTTGCGGAAAAACGCATATAGGAGTCTATCTTCTTCAGAAATTTACCTGAGTTTAATAATCTAAAATTCCCCTGGTCTGATCTTTTAGGCTATAAGTTACCTCACAAGATTGAGGCAGGTATTAACAACAGCCTGTTATTATCCAATATAGGCTAAACGCAAAGGAGTTTACCATGCATCAACAAATGTGCTGGTTATCTAAGTCTAGCGGCGATGGAGAGCAAATTTTGCATTTGCAAACTGCACCCGGTCAACCTTGGCGGCCTTACACGGCGTTTCCTCAATTTTCAGTCCTAGATTATCAAATACCAGGTGGTTCTAAGGGCTGGGGAACTTATCAGAAACTCTTGAAAACATTCTAGAGTTTAGTTCCTAGCCCACGGGCAAATGAGTTTAGCAGTAATTTGGCAGAGTCAACCGTGCAGAATTAATAACTTCTCGAATAGCCATCACCACGGGGATCTGCTGCTCCTTCTAAATTACCATTTTCTGTAACAGCGATTCGCATTAATATTACCCTAAGGTTGCAGTTTCTTTGATTTTATGTCCCTGAAGGTGTAAGTCTTGGAAGGTTAACGCATCTAAACCCCATGCATCTGTAGGCAACTCATCGGGTAGCCACTGGTGATGTATGCATGGGAGAGATACGGCGGCATCAACATCGATTTTGGATTCCAAAACATTCAAGATGACTTGCAATACTCTGCTGATAATAGTGCTGCCACTGGTTGCACCTGCTGTTAACAGTCAGCGGTTGTTTTAAGATGGGCATTGCCCATCCTACTTTGCGTTCTCTGTGTGAGATGAATCAATCCATTAATCAAACTAAAACTGCTTCAGGAATAGCACCTTGCATTTTGCCGAAAGCATCTATTAAAGTTTGCAATTGTTGTTCGGCCTTAAACACACCTAAACCTCTTGCTGTCACCTTTCCAGTGGAATAAACAAAGCGGTTTCGCATAGTTTCAGTCAAATTCTCTGCTAACAAATTCCAAGCTGGTTCTTCCATTGGTGTTTCTAACACAATATGCTGTTTGTTCTCAGGTTTAATGCGGCTAAATCCTATATTTTTCGCTAATTGTTTTAATTCCATGACTCGCAAAAGTTGATTTGCTGGAACTGGTATAGTGCCATATCTATCAGTCCATTCTGCAGCAATGGATTTTAATTGTTCTTTGGATTTTGCAGTTGCTACTGCACGATAAGCACTCATTTTTTGGTCAATATCGGTAATGTAAGTGGAAGGAATAAACGCGGTGAGATTAAGGTCAATTTGGGTATCATCAACTTTGGGTATTTCTTGACCTCTAATTTCTCGAATTGCTTCCTCTAACATTTCCATGTACAAATCAAATCCGATTGCATCCATTTGACCTGATTGTTCTGCACCTAACAAGTTACCCACACCACGAATTTCCATATCTCGCATTGCTAATTGATATCCAGAGCCGAGTTGAGTAAATTCTTGAATTGCTCTTAATCTTAGTCTGGCTGCATCGGATAATTCACGCTGTTTATGATAAAATAACCATGCGTGAGCTTGTATTCCTGCACGTCCCACACGACCACGTAATTGATATAATTGAGCTAAACCAAAACGGTGAGCATCTTCAATTAAAATTGTGTTAACTCGCGGAATATCTAAACCGGATTCAATGATTGTTGTGCAAACTAGGATATCAGCGTCATTATTTCCGAAGGTGAGCATGGTTGATTCTAACTCGCTTTCTTCCATTTGACCGTGTGCGATCGCAAATCTTCCCCCCGGTATCATTTCTCGCAAATTCGCAGTTATCTCTTCAATTCCCTCCACTCGCGGAACTACATAAAAAACCTGCCCTCCTCTATCTAATTCTTGCTGAATTGCACTTCTGACAATTTCCGGGTTTAAAGGTGCAAGATGGGTTTGAATTGGTCTTCTCGTGGGAGGTGGTGTGGTAATTAAACTCATTTCCCGAATCCCAGATAAAGACATATACAAAGTTCTGGGAATGGGAGTCGCAGAAAGAGTTAAAACATCAACTTGAGTTTTCAGGCTTTTGATTTTTTCCTTTTGATTCACACCAAATCTTTGTTCCTCATCAATTACCAACAGTCCCAAATCTTGAAATTGTACACCTTTACCTAATAATTGATGTGTCCCTACAACAATATCTAATTCTCCAGTAGCCAGACGCTTTTGAATATTGCGCTTTTCTTCCGCACTACGAAAACGATTGAGTAAACCCACATTGACAGGATAAGGTGAAAAACGTTCTTTGATTGTGTGATAATGCTGTTGGGTCAAAATAGTTGTTGGTGCTAAAAGTGCGACTTGTTTACCTGCGGTGACAGCTTTGAAAATAGCCCGAATTGCAACTTCAGTTTTACCAAAACCCACATCACCACAAACTAACCGATCCATCGGTCTTTCACTTTCCATATCCCGTTTCACATCTTGCACCGCTTTTAGCTGATCTGTGGTAGGTTGGTATGGAAAAGAATCTTCCATTTCTTCCTGCCAAGGCATATCTGCGGGATAAGCAAACCCTTGTTGTTGCGATCGCGCAGCATACAACTTTAACAAATCTACTGCTAACTTCTTAATCGCCTTACGGACTTTGTTCTTGGTATTATCCCAAGCTTTACCCGTCATTTTATGTAGTGCGGGTTTTTGATCTCCACTGGTTCTAAACCGAGATAGAGAACCAACTTTATCAGCAGCAACTTTCAATAAACCATCAGCATATTGAATAACTAAATAATCACGGGTTTCATTATTAATTGTTAAACTTTCCAATTGGAGAAATTTACCAATGCCGTGACTACGATGAACAACAAAATCTCCTGGTCGTAATTTATTGGTATCAACTTGTTTAGATATAGCTTTGCGATGTTTGCGGACATAACCAAAATTCGCTAAGGAATGTTGTCCGTAAAATTCGCGGTCGGTAACAATAACAAGACGGAAAGAAGGTAAAATGAAACCTTCTAATTCTGCTAAACCAGAATATTTGAGTGCGATAGGTGTATGATTTATTCGTAGTTTACCAATCGCCTGATAATCATGGGGATTAGGGATAAACTGGGCAGGACAATCATGTTCTTGGAGTAGAGAAACAGAACGGGAAGGTTGAGCAGAAATTAGCCAAACTGCAAACTTGCGGTCGCGTTCCTGTCTAATTGTCTCAGCTAACTTGGCAAACTGGTGAGGTGTTACAGGTAAAGGTCTACTAGCTAAATTAGTACCGCTGTTTTCTTCCGCTAGTTCTGATAAATATAACTTTTGAAAATTTCCAGCTTCATCTAAACACTCATCAAAAGTCCGATGTATTTTGGGAACTTGCTGAGATTCTTCCCCAGTCCCGAGTCTCCACTGATTATCCGCATTTTCCACCCAGTGATCGCTATGGGCATGACACTGTTCTAGCTCATCAATGGCAATAAGGGTATTTGCTGATAAATAATCTAAAAGTGAGGCGGGTTTGGCAAAAGCTAACCCTAGAAAACGCCTGCTTCCCTCCAGTCCTGAATTTTCCAAATCATCTACATCAGAATTTAACTCAGCACTCAACACACGAAACTCAGAACTCTGTTTCAGTGCTGCCAAAACAATCGGTGAAAAACTTGTTGGGGTAAGAAATATTTGTTCAACTTTATCTAAAGCAGAACGTTGAGTGGCAGGATCAAATTCCCGAATTTGTTTGATTTCATCCCCAAACCATTCCAACCGCACTGGTAACTCCGAGGAAACAGGAAACACATCCACAATATCTCCCCGTCTACTCCATTGTCCTTCCGTTTCCACCAACGGGACCCGTTCATAGCCCAAAGTGGTAATTTTTTCACTGAACTCATCTAAATCGTATTCCAGACCCTTGTTTAAAGACAGACAAAAAGATTTAAATACCTCTAGAGGTGGTAAATGCGGTTGTAATGCCCCTACAGTAGCAATAATGGCCGTATTCCTATTAGGCAACTGACGACTGACGACTGACGACTGACCATTGACCAAATCGGCTAAAACCTGCATTTGTCCCCAACTTAACTCAGTTTCCGGGTCAAAAGGTTCATAGGGAGAAGCTTCTGCGGCAGGGTAAAAATGCACAGTTTTCCATCCCATCGCTTCCATTTGGGCATAAACCCGTCCGGCTTCTTCGAGAGTGGCACAGACCATGCACAAATCCCTACCCTCATTGTTGGCTAAAGCTGAAGCTACCAGACCCTTGGGTAAACGGGAAATGCCATTTAACCGCAATTCTTGGTACTTTTTGAGTTTGGTAATTAGTTCTGCGGTGAGAGGTGATCGCGCCAAAGCACGCACAATAGAAGAAAAGGCCATAAGTTAATACTAGAACTTAGAAGTCTTGAGAAGTGAGAAAATTTTAGATGTAGTTATATAACCATTTTAGAAGCCAGATGAGGGATATGGGAGAGATGAGAGTGGTGGGGAGAACAATGTATTACCTCCTGACTCCTGATTTCTGACTCCTGAACTCCTACTTATTCTCTGTTCCCTTTACATTAGATACTAAGAATCAAGCTACCTTCGCTTTTTATAGCGGCAATTTTAAAAATGTCTTCCATCAGTGTTGAAATTCTCATTATGTTGGTGCTAATCGTTGCCAACGGTGTATTTTCGATGTCCGAGATGGCTATAGTCTCCGCACGAAAGGTTCGATTACAGCAATTAGCTAATCAAGGCAACCTCAATGCCAGGGCTGCATTAGAACTAGCTGAATCTCCCAATCATTTTTTATCCATTGTCCAGGTTGGAATTACACTGATCAATATTCTCAATGGTGTGTTTGGTGGTGCTACGATTGCCCAAAGGCTAGAAGGCTATGTGAAGCTAGTTCCATTCTTAGCTGGTTATAGCCAACCCATAGCTTTTAGTTTAGTTGTATTACTAATCACCTATTTCTCCCTAATTGTCGGTGAACTCGTACCTAAGCGGTTAGCATTAAACAACCCTGAACGAATTGCAGCAACTGTCGCTATTCCCATGCGGGCTTTGGCTGCTTTAGCTTCCCCAGTGGTGTTTTTATTAAGTGCTTCTACAGAAACGGTGTTGCGAATTTTGGGAATTACACCTTCAGATGAACCACAAGTTACGGAAGAAGAAATAAAAATTTTAATAGAACAAGGGACAGAAGCGGGAACTTTTGAGGAAGCAGAACAGGATATGGTGGAAAGGGTATTTCGGTTAGGCGATCGCCCTGTAACTGCTTTCATGACACCCAGACCGGATATAGTTTGGTTAGACTTAGAAGATCCCGCAGAAGAAAACCGCCAAAAAATGGCGGACAGCGCCTATTCTCGATATCCAGTTTGTCAAGAAGGACTAGATAACGTCCTGGGAATCATCCCTGTTACGGACTTATTAGCCAGAAGTTTACGCAATGAACCCTTAGACTTAACCCTAGAATTACGTCAGCCTGTATTTGTACCGGAAAGCACTCGTGGTTTAAAAGTTTTGGAGTTATTCAAGCAAACAGTAACTCACATGGCCTTAGTAGTCGATGAATACGGTGTAATTCAAGGCTTAGTAACTTTAAATGACATCATGAGTGAAATCGTCGGTGATGTTCCCGCCGGACCCGGACAGGAAGAACCACAAGCTGTACAACGGGAAGATGGTTCTTGGTTAGTGGATGGAATGTTACCTGTAGAAGAGTTCTTGGAACTTTTTGGTCTCGAAGAATTGGAAAATGAAGAAAGAGGAAATTATCAAACATTAGGCGGTTTTATTATCACCCATTTAGGGCGTATTCCCGCAGCCGCAGATCATTTTGAATGGGATGGTATGCATTTTGAAGTTATGGACATGGATGGCAACCGGGTAGATAAGGTATTAATTATGCCAAGAGTAACTAATAATAGGTAATTGGTGATTGGTAATTGGTAATTGGTAATTGGTAATCGGTGAAAGATTATTGTTAGTTATTTGACCGATTATCTTTGCTTGTTAGAGTCCTCAATAATGTAACATTTGAGGCTGATTTGAAACAGCCAATATGTTGTTGTGTTTTTTTATTTGGAAGTCCCTAAATCTATAGTTGACAGCTTTGGCCGCAAATTGAATCATCTCTTCTCGCTACTATACTGTTTTCATCGTCTGGAAATCCTCTTTTTAGAGTGTCGGTATAGTTACTGAGCTATTGTAGAATGTGGCGGTAAACATAAGCTTTTCCCATTCTGCTTCTAGCTTGCTATCTGCTCCCATCCTTTTTTTAGCTTGTCTAGTGGCGCACTATTGGCAGATTTAGCCTCATCCAAGTTAATAAGCAAATTACTGTGATATCCTATAATAATTTTCTCCTGAATAGATTTTTTACCGATATCGTATCATCATATATATGATATATACTAAGTTTCTATTCCTTAAGTCTGCGACAATCGCTTCACCTCTCCACCCCCTAATATGTCCTGGGCTTTCGCCAACATCTGCGGTATTTTTTCAGAGTGGGGACTATTAACAAGACATTCTCGCAAATATAATTCATTGAGCTTATCAGCTTTATTGCCAGGAAACCAGGAATTACCATTACCTAAGAGGTAATAGCGCATTTTACCATATTCCATCATGTCATAGGATAAAGCTAAATTTAACAACCACAAAATTACACGAATATTTAGTTGTCCTGGTGTTTTTTCCCAAGTTGGTAAATTTTGTTCCCAGGTTTTGACCCAATGTTATCCTAAAATTTCTATCGCTCCATTTTCTAAACGTTGAAGAATTGGCTGTAGAATTTCTTCGCTTTTATCTAAAAAGTTCGAGGTTTTTAAATGTTCATCAAAATCACTTGGTTTTGCTGCCCCAATACTCAAAGTATGCAGCTGGGGATGACTTAAACAAAATAAATCATTAAATACCATCGGACTCAATGGACTACACAAATTAACTAATTTTTCCGATTGTTGATATAATAATCCACCTTTATTAGAGGGGCTAATAATAAATACGCCCATATCTAATTTGTTAGCAGCTTCAATAGCAGACCAGTTCCATTGATTAATGTAGTACCAGTGTAAATTTACATAGTCGAATTGATTGGTATTAATTGCCTGTATAATTAAGTCTGTAGCACCATGAGTAGAAAGACCAATAAATCTGATCTTTCCTTCAGCTTGTAACTGTTTTACTACTTCTAAACAACCACCTACAGGAATACTATGATCCCAAATTTCAGTATTATTAATTCCATGTAAACCAAATAAATCAACAGAATTTAACTGGAGATAAGCCAAAGATTTTTCAAAGGTCTGGCGAAATTCTTGGGGATCTGTAACAGGAGAAGCTTTAGTTTAGACAATTAACTTTTCACGGGGAAACTGAGGCATGATTTTTCCCAACTGCATTTCTGAAGTTCCATAACCTCTTGCAGTTTCAATATGAGTAATTCCTATTTCTAATGCACGACTAATTACTGCCTCTAGGTTTTCTTGATTATCTTGAGGAATTTTCTCTGGTGTCACGTCTTGCCATTTAAATTGACATCGCATTCCCCCGCAACAAAATACGGGTATTTGTAATTCTGTACGTCCAAATCTTCTATACAACATCATATTTAAGATTCTAATTTTTAATTTTTCAGGTGGGCAATGCCCACCCTACTAATTCTAACTACATTCTCCGCACAACAGGTTTACCGTCAATCACTTCACCAATTAAAACCACATCAGCACAGTTGACGAAAATGCCATTTTCCAAAACACCAGGAATATTGTTCAGGGTTTTTTCCAAATTGACAGGGTCACCTATGTTATCAAATCTGACATCTATAACCATGTTGCCTTGGTCAGTGATCACAGGCCCTGCTTTTTTGAGACCAATTCGTAACTCTGGCATACCACCTAGTTCTTTAATCGCATTGGTGACAGGGGTAAGTGCCATTGGGATCACTTCCACAGGTACAGCAAAACTAGAACCCAATCTGTCCACTAGTTTGCTACTATCAACTACAACAATAAATTGGGCTGCGAGATAATCTACCACTTTTTCGCGGGTATGTGCTGCACCACCACCTTTAATCAAGTTTTTGTGGGGGTCAACTTCGTCAGCACCATCTATGGCAATATCAATATGATCAATAGCGTCTAAAGTGGTGAGAGGAACGCCGTACTGTTTGGCTAAAACTTCTGACTGAAATGATGTGGGGACACCAAAAATATCTTGAAGTTCACCAGATTTGAGGCGATCGCCCAAATACTGAATGGTGTAAGCTGTAGTTGAACCTGTTCCCAATCCTACAATTGAACCTGATTTGACCATTTCAGCGGCGGCTTTGCCAACTTCTTGCTTCATCAATTTGACGGTATCTGCTGCTACGGACATTCCAAAACTCCTGGAAATTGAACAAACTCTCACAGCCGACTATACTATATTCGCAGCAGTTGAAAATATGAAGCTGAAGATAAATGAAGATAAATTATGTTGCACTTTTCTTAGTTTTTTCAAAATGACTAGTGCAGGATCTCTGAAGAGAACATTTGCAACAATGCCTGAAAATAAGGCATTAAGGTATTACTTTGTTTAGGAGTCAAGTGATCGCTTATTTCATATCTTAGCAAATACATCATTTGTCGAACCATTTCCCACTGCACTTTTAATGTGGGATAAAGCATCACATACAGAGGAAATAATTCTTGTTGAATAGCAGCAATGCTTCCTTCTAAAGCACATACCCACAGGTATACTTGTAACATCTCCACATCCCGGATACTAGCAGTTTTCACCACTGGGTCACTCAACATCCCAGATATAGAACTGTAAGCTGGGAATAATTAAGTCACCCTTTGACAAATATTTTTGGCAGTTTGTGTACTAACTGGTAACAGGTTTTGCACTGCGGATAAAACCGGAGAATTATAGTTATGTTTAGCTGCTGCCTCATAGGCACGTTGTAGTGGCATATATAAATGATCATCAATGACGTTAAAATATGAAGTAATCAATAATTTCTCAATAGGTTCTAGTAATTGAATGAAACTGCATACTGACAAAACCAATCACTCTAGGGTCATCATTTGTATATTTTATACTAGTTGCACTTATCTCTGCACCAATTAAAGTAGACAGGTGGCTAGGAGTCACCTGCTTGGTATAGTCTAATAATATCTGTTTATCACACAAATCCCCTTGTTCAATAATTTCCGTTACAAATTGAGATTGTTTCCATGCAATTGACTGGGTGTATACATTGAGAACTTTTTCATAGAAATTAAAAGAATCTGCCGCAATCTCCCAGGGATTAATCAGACTGAAGTGTATACAATGCTGTTTAATTTCAGATGAAAGTAGCATCTCTGTTTTATTCCAGGTTTTGGCGCTAACACTTCGTAAAGATTCCCTGATTTCCTGAACTGTTTTCTCTCGTCCTTCTGGGGAAGTTATCTCAGATGAAGCATACAGATGAGAACTGTCTTGATTTTTGTTGGCAATATGGAGTCTTTGTAAATACTTTTTAGCCCATTGCTGCGCTAAAGATTCCACTGAATATATTACGTTCTCCATCTATAACTGAGTTGAAATCATTACTGGAAATTTCTTTACCAAGAGTAATTATTTATTACCTAAATACTACCTAAAAAATCTTAAATACCCAAATTACTTTATAGTACGATATTGTCAGTAATATTTCCTAGTCATACGTTCCTAATATTCGCATATTTACGTATTACTATAGCAACATCACTTAGGTAATGACTGTATCACATAGAAATTGTCTTCAAAATCAAATTTAAAAGTAGTAACTCTATAATTAGCTTGTTTAAAATAATTAGAATTCTTGATGACTGAAGTTAAGCCTATTGCATAAACGTTAAGCGTGCTCTAATTTCCAATTAGTCTGAAAATTCTGATCTACTTGAGTGCTATAGCCGTATACACTTGAATGAGGGACAAAATTCACCAGAAAATCCTTACACCAAAAAGCTTTAAAGCCTTTTTTCTGCTATTAAGATAGAGGACGCAAGTGTCACACTCACGTCTCTTATATGGTGCGTCATTCCTATAAATTAGTTAGTATCAACAGATTTTTACATTTGATGATATCCAAAAAGTTATCCAATAAAGTTATCCAATCCAAATTAATTGATAATTTACCCGATGGTGGATTTTATCCAGAACAATTAATTAGTCGGGCAGAATTAGCATCAATTTTAGTTAAAGCCTTTTATTGAGATAAACGAGAAATAGCCAAACAAGAAAAAGCCATAATTGTCCCAGATGTGCCTAATTATCATTGGGCATATCGAGATATGCAGACAGTGCTAAAAACCGATATTATGAAAGGCTATCGGGGGAATATGTTTTTCCCAAATCAAAAAGTAACGAGGGCTGAAGGGTTAGCAATTTTTGCCCAAGCTTACGGAGTCTTTCAATTTCCTGATCAAACCATCAACGAAATTTTGACACCCTACCCAGATGCAGCAACTATACCTAATTGGGCTAGAAAAGCGATCACCACAGTGATCACTGAAGGATTCATGAATACCGATGCCCAAGGCAATATTCAACCATTACTCCCCATGTCACCACGCATCATGGCTTATCTGTTAGGTCAATATTTGCAATGACAAAAACCATAAGCAGAAACACCAGTAGTTCCCACCAACCTACAATTTTTATGAATACAAGGATAAACATAGCTAATGACAGCTAACCAAAGTTATACTGCTACAACAACATTAATGACAGTCAGATACTTGTAGCCACCTGAGCGTGTGAAAATTAAATAATGCCAAAAGTAGAGTTAGAGAGGAAAACCCTATAGTATGCATCTGAGTGAAATAACCCATCCTAACCAGTTACATGGTTTGTCTATTCGGCAATTGCAACAAATTGCCCGTCAAATCCGAGATAAGCACCTACAAACCGTAGCAGCGACTGGAGGGCATTTGGGGCCAGGTTTGGGAGTTGTAGAATTAACTCTAGGGCTTTACCAGACATTAGACTTAGATCGGGACAAAGTTATTTGGGATGTGGGACATCAAGCTTATCCCCACAAATTAATCACCGGACGTTACAGTAACTTCCACACTCTCAGACAAAAAGACGGAGTAGCCGGTTATCTCAAACGCTGCGAAAACAAGTTTGACCACTTTGGCGCAGGACACGCTTCAACCAGTATCTCAGCCGCTTTAGGCATGGCTTTAGCCCGTGACTTAAAAGGGGAAAAATTTAAATCCGTTGCAGTCATTGGAGATGGCGCTTTAACTGGTGGTATGGCACTAGAAGCTATCAACCATGCAGGACACTTACCAAAAACTAACCTGCTAGTGGTTCTCAATGACAACGAAATGTCAATTTCTCCCAACGTTGGAGCGATTCCTCGTTATCTTAATAAAATGCGTCTGAGTCCGCCGGTGCAGTTTCTTTCAGATGGCATTGAGGAACAGCTAAAACATATTCCTTTCGTTGGTGAATCTATTTCCCCAGAACTGGAACGCATTAAAGAAGGAATGAAGCGGTTAGCAGTTCCCAAAGTTGGTGCAGTTTTTGAAGAACTGGGCTTTACCTACATGGGACCAATGGATGGGCATAATTTAGAGGAGTTGATTGCTACATTCCAACAGGCACATAAAATTACTGGTCCTGTTTTAGTTCACGTAGTTACAACTAAAGGTAAAGGCTATGAACTAGCTGAAAAGGATCAAGTAGGCTACCATGCCCAAAACCCATTTAATTTAGCCACTGGTAAAGCTATACCTTCCAGCAAGCCCAAACCACCTGCTTATGCAAAAGTCTTTTCTCACACCTTAGTCAAACTAGCCGAACAAAACCCGAAAATTGTTGGTATTACGGCAGCAATGGCCACAGGGACAGGTTTAGATAAACTACAAGCCAAACTTCCAAATCAATATATTGATGTGGGTATTGCAGAACAACACGCTGTTACTCTTGCTGCGGGATTAGCCGCTGAAGGTATGCGTCCCGTTGCTGCTATTTATTCCACCTTCTTACAACGTGCCTACGACCAGATTATTCATGATGTCTGCATCCAAAACCTGCCTGTCTTCTTCTGTTTAGACAGGGCTGGTATAGTTGGTGCTGATGGGCCAACTCACCAAGGTATGTATGACATTGCTTATATGCGATGTATTCCTAACATGGTAGTAATGGCTCCCAAGGATGAAGCCGAACTACAACGCATGGTAGTGACAGGTATTAACCATACCACTAGCCCCATTTCTATGCGCTTCCCCCGTGGTAATGGTCACGGTGTACCTTTAATGGAAGAAGGTTGGGAACCTTTGGAAATTGGTAAAGGAGAAATTATCCGTCAAGGTGATGATGTGTTAATTCTTGGCTATGGCACAATGGTTTATACAAGTATGCAAGCAGCAGAAATACTCAGCGAACATGGCATTGAAGCAACAGTGATTAATGCCCGTTTCGTTAAGCCTTTAGACACAGAGTTGATTGTACCTTTGGCTAAACAAATCGGCCGGGTTGTTACTTTAGAAGAAGGCTGTTTAATGGGTGGCTTTGGTTCTGCGGTGGCTGAAGCTTTAATGGATGCTGATGTTTTAGTTCCAGTCAAGCGAATTGGTGTACCAGATATTTTGGTAGATCATGCTACTCCTGATGAATCTTTTGCAGTGTTAGGTTTGAGTAGTCGTCAAATTGTAGAAACTGTTTTGCAGGCTTTGTTCAAAAAAGAATTAGTTGTTGTGAAATAATTCTTATTTGTGGAGACTTTCTTTGGAATGTCTCTACAACCATCAAATGGTTAACCTTATTGGCAACCGTTGGGCAACTTCCAGAATGGAACTCACGGCATAAATCTGATAAACCAGTTGGTACCGGCACAGGTTTAGGTCTAGCGATCAGTTATCAGATTATAGTCGAAAAATATGGTGGATAAATTAGTTGTGTTTCTGTTCCAGGGAAGGGGTCAGAATTTGTGATTAAGATTCCTGTGAAGGCTCAATATATGTAGATTCAGCATTTAAACACCTTGAAAGCATTTTGATTTTAACAAACCCGAAAGTCTACGTTTTTTTATGGAAATCAATCTTAAATCTTCAATTTAAGATAAAATTATTGTGTTAGCATTCAGCTAATGCCTAACGGCACGCTACGCGAACAGGCATCAGCAGTCAGCTTTTTCAGGCTAATACCAAAAATACCTATTTGATAATTAACAAATTTCTCAAGCATTCTGACTCCTGATTCCTGAATCCTTATATTATTGTTAATTTCTGTTTTGATATTCAACCGGGCTAATTCTTCAGCAGATTCTAACATCAAAGGTGTAAAGTAGATACATTGACGCTGTAAAAATCGCCCTAACACTTGTCTTCTAGCTGTGATATATTCAGCTTCTGAAACCCAAGTTTATTCTTGACGAATGGCTTGAGCATATTTTTGATACTCAACCGATTCAGTAGCTAAGATTGCTAAATCTGCATCAAGTAATACTTGACTATCTATATCGTGTGCTTGGTGATTTTTAGTAGCCATAATTAGATTTTTAACTTTTAGTAATAGTGTTAGCTGGAACTGCTAAAGTGTTCAGCATATCAACAGCATAGTCAGCACTTTTTTCTTCCTTATCTCGAACATGAGTATCATATACGATATCATGAAACCAGGCGGCAAGTTGTAAAGAAGCTAAATCTTGGACATAGATTTGCAACACATCTATTATGCTAAGGACATAGTCAATATGTTGTAGAGTCTGATAATACAGACTAGGGCTAGAGTAAATTGCCACTAGTTGAGGAAATGCTTTACTTGCCATTATTGGGTCAACACCAAAGGGTTGCAATATGTCTTGCGAGTTAGCTGATAATATAGCTGTGAGATTAATCAATAGTCATTACCTTGGAAATACTATCTCTGATTACCATTGTTTACCTGTTGCATCTGTCCAGGATAAGATAAATTAGACTGCTGTAATTGTCCGGGCTGTTGTACAGTATTACTGCCATAATTTCCAGATCCTACTGAAGTTGTTGAGTTAACAACGCCTTGAATTGGAGGCTGAACAAGATAAGGATTATTAGCTACAGGATTGACTGCAGTTGTTGTTATATCGTTATTTGGTGCTGCTTGAAGGCTATTAAAATTAGTGTAAGAGCTTTGTGGCTGATTTGTTTCAGTGGGTTGAATGTAACCCATATTAGAACTAGTTGGTAAAGCCTGATTAGGTAGGCTGTTATTAGGTGAAATTTGCCTTATTCCTCGATTGTTATCCAGAGAATTAGTTTGATTTGTATTAAGTGATTGTTTCATAGGTGTTTCCAAAGGATTCACTATAATAGTATTTTGATTATTTCTATTTTTATTAATTAGACTAATTGCTAAATTAGCAGCAGTTTTTGGGGCTGTTTTGCCTGGCAATTCCGTAGTTAAATTATTCATACATAAAAACTCATTATCTACATAACTTATATCAGATCTTAATAAATTTTGTGCTTGTACCACGAATCGAACTTTTGCGATTGGTGAAGAAACATTACTAACTGTTATTAAACTAGAGTTAGATTTGACTTCATTTGCAGCAACAGTTTGTTGATTAATTTCATCTTTCACAAATATTGGACTATTATTTTTCTCAGTCCTCTTTTCAGCATTGATTGTGGTTGTAGATAAATTTGCTTGGGAAAAATCACTGAACAATTTAGGCATATTATCAATATCTGCTGCGATCGCTTTATCTTCCTCAGAAAGATCAGTAGTGTCTTTCTCAACAGCTTTTTTATTAGGTTCTTGATTTGGCTGTACAGTCAAAATGCCTGGATTTAACCAATATGCCCTAACTGCCAGTCCTACAGCCACTAAAAAAAATCCAGTCCCCCAAAAACTAGGTCGCAGGAAATTGGATAATCTAGCTTGAAGGTAGGGGAAGTAAGCAGGGGGATAGTTATGTTCTCGCATAATTTTGTCCAATTGAATGGGTAATAAATTGGCAAAACCTAATGGTAGGAGGTAGGAGGGGAAATAGTTATTTTCACCATGTTGCACTAGTGCTAGTTCGACTGTACATTTACCCATACTATAAGTATAGTAATATAATTGTAGCCTCTAAACAATAATTAGACATTAAACATACAGTTAAATTAGTCAAGAATTTATGTTTATACAGGTTTTATGAGGCTAAAGTAATCAAAAAGCTAATATATTAAATATTGTTACTTAAAGATGTAAAGCTACTCCCTTCCCAGTATGAAATTAGGGGTGTGGGATTCCATCTTATGCAGAAGCATTATCCCTCTACCCTATTACTATGACCTTATTCTTTTAATGGGAAGGGAGTACGATGAAATGTTGGTGTTTTTAACAAAAATTTTCATAATTTTTCGACAATTTATGGTTTGGGTTTAACTATTGGTCACTTTGGATATCATCTGGAGTTGAAGGCTGGATTAATTTTATTGGTATAGCTGGATAATAAGTAGGTGGGCGAAAAAATTTATAACTATGTCATGGCGAATGCAGCAAAGGGGAATCAAGCAATCGCAAGGGTTTCAAGTAATTCATATCTTGTTACATGGTTATGTTTATTTGTGTCTACCTACTTAGTTCAACTTTTTGCTCTTTAGTTACTACTAAACTCTGCACCACCGTACCATTTAGGAGAAGTAATGATGAAAGCCGAAGATATCATGACTAAGGACGTAGTTACTATTCGTGGTTCGGCAACCGTAGCAGAAGCAGTCGGACTAATGAAAGAAAAAGGATTGCGTGCGCTGGTTGTGAATCGTCGTTATGACAATGATGCCTATGGCATCATTGTCACAGAAACAGATATTCTTTCTTTATAAGGTGGCAGCTTACGGCAAAGACCCCAAACAATTACGGGTTTATGAAATTATGAGTAAACCTTGTATTATTGTTGATCCTGACTTAAGCGTGGAATATGTAGCACGATTATTTGCTAATGCTACTATTCGCAGAGGTCCTGTGATTCAAGGCAAACTGTTGGGAGTGATTTCCATTACTGATATTCTCACTAAGAGTGATTTTGTGGAAACACCAAAAATGCTGGTGTTAGAAGAGAGAATTGAAAAAGCAATTGCAGAAGCTCGTGCTATTTGTACTGAGCAAGGTGCTTATTCTAAAGCCTGTGCTTCAGCTTGGGATGAAGTGGAAGAACTGCAAGCAGAAGCTGCTCATCAAAAATCGGAAACTATGGTATCAGCCAAAATTTCTTTTGAAGAATATTGTCAAGAAAATCCAGCTGCACCAGAATGTAGAAATCCTAAATAAAGAATAATATCTACACTAATACCAATTAATAGCTATCAGCAGTCAGCTTTTTCAGGGTGAAGCCAAAAATACCTATTCCTGACTCCTGAATTCTTATACTTTTAATTGGTATTACCTTTGTGCAACTCGCATCAAGAGAAATAGACCTGTTACTAAGCCGAATAAATTAGGTAGCCAAGCACCTATTAAGGGAGAGAGAATATCAGCCTGTGCCAAAGCTCCAGAAACTGATAATAATAAGTAGTAACTGAAAATAACTATGACACTAATTCCAAAACTCGTTCCTCTTCCAGTACGTTGAGGTATGGTTCCCATTGCTGAACCAACTAATCCAAAGATAATACAAACAAAGGGAAAGGCGATCTTTTGTTGAATTCGCACTTCTAATTTTCTAATCTTTTGGGGATTTCCAGCTAGACGTTCTACTTCTAGTTGTTGCAAGGCTTGGGAGATATTCATTTCCCCATAATCTCGGCTATTTTCTGCTAAGTTTAAAGGCGTGCGTGGCAGTTGCAATTGTTGATGTTCAAACCGCAAAATATTACGATATGAACGGTCAGGAGCAACTAAATAAATTGTACCGTTGTAAAAATCCCAAACTTTTTGGGAAGCATTCCACTGGGCAGATTCTGAAACCAGAATCTGATTTATTCCTTCTCTAGAACGGTCGATAATTGTTAAACCTTGCATTTGCTTGCCATCAAATTGGTCAGCATAAAACAAGCGTGAAAGTATTTTAGTTGTGCTACCATCTTTTTCTTTAATTTCTCGGTATTCAGGATAATAAATATTGTGTTGTTTAAATGATGGTTTGTCTGATTTAAGTGCCTGTTCTAGAGTACGAGTTGCTTCATAATTGGCTGCTGGGGCAATTTGTTCATTAAATATATAAGTCATGCCTGTGACTAAACTACTTAATAAGACGGCAGTTAGTACCATGCGATAAACACTTACTCCGCATCCCCGTAAAGCAATTAGTTCACTTTCACTAGACAACCTGCTGTAAGTCATCAAAGTAGCTAGTAAAGTAGACATAGGAAAGGAATAAATCATCACATAGGGTAATTTTAAGATGAAAACTTTCAATGCAATATTTATTGGTAGTCCAGATTCTACTACTTTTCGCAATAATTCAAATAAGCTATCAATGGCTAATACTACAGAAGTAAACGCCCCAACTCCGAACAAAAAAAGTGGGAGTAACTGCATAGCCAAATAACGATCCATGATGGAAAAAGGCAGCAGTGAACCGAGTGTGTAGAATGATCTAATCTGCTTGTATGTCATAATACAAATTCAAAATGCCAAATTCAAGATAAGTAGGTAGGTGTTAAAAATTTCCGTTATGACAAGGTAAGAGGTGAACCAGCGCGGTTTTGGGAAACCACTGCGGTCGAAGGAAGGGTTTCCCCCATGTAGGCACTTCGCCTTCCTGCAGGGTGCGACTGGAGAACCTGAAGGGCAAAAGGCAATAGGGAAGAGGTTTTGGTCAGTTTTACTTTTCGTTACATACTTCTCTCCAAGAAGCCGCTGTGCGTCTACCGTTTTTTTGTGCCTTCCTACTTACGCCTAATAGACCTCTTGCAAAATTGTTTCTGTAGTAAAATAGAGAGTTTTAGATTTTATGTATTTTTGGTGTTCTTTGTGATCGCTAATTCAAACATAACCGTGTAACTCTAACTTTTGGCTAAAGTAAAGACAACCCCCTCTTATAACATAAAATTAATTCTGCAAGAGGTCTAGTTTTTCTGTCAGGGATAGACATTCAAAAATATGCTGATTAAAACTGGGTTTCCAGGTTTCAATCTGTAGCATTCTTTTATCAAACTGGTATAACTTTAAAAGTTAGATATCGTGAAATCTGATGGAATGGATGTTGGAGAATATATTTATGATTTATTATCCTGACTGAAGTCACTAATGACGAAAATTTAGAACATATTTATATTTATTGATAGTTGAAAAAATAAGATATTAAAGAGGATATTATTAATAATAATATAGCAGTACTAAATGATTTATAAAAATTTTTCTGTTGCCTTTTTCTTGTTCTCTGAGTTGATTTAAGCGTTAAAGTTGTCGCCTAAATAATATTGTCGCACAAGGGGGTTATTGTAAAGTTCTTCAGCAATGCCAAAAGCGAGAATTTGCCCTTCGCGCATGATGTAGGCACGATCAGTAATGGCTAGTGTTTCGCGGACATTGTGATCTGTGATTAAAATTCCCATACCGCGCTCGCTCAATTGTCCCACAATATCTTGAATTTCCGCAACTGCTATGGGATCAACTCCCGCAAACGGTTCATCCAAAAACAGAAATTTTGGACATTCTCTTCCTGCTGCTAAAGCCCTGGCTAATTCTGTCCGTCGTCTTTCACCTCCAGAAAGTTGAATACCTTTGCTATTGGCAACTTTTTCTAAGCGAAACTCTCCTATTAAATCATGTAACCGTCTCGACCACTCCCTGCGTGGCACATTAGTTTGTTCCAGTACCAAGACAATATTATCTATAACTGAGAGTTGACGAAAAACACTTGCTTCCTGTGCTAGATAGCCAATACCCAATCTAGCTCTTCTGTGCATTGGCATTCCTGTAATATCCAAATTATCTAACCACACCCTACCCTGATTAGGTTTTTCTAAGCCTGTGGCAATATAAAATGTGGTGGTTTTACCAGCCCCATTGGGGCCGAGTAATCCGACAATCTCACCTTGAGCCACAGAAAGGTTAACGCGATTGACAACTACTCGCTTACCATAAGATTTGTGAATATTTTCTAAAACAATTTTCACTATTCGCGTTTTTGTGGTGTGAGATGCTAATTAGATCGCTTTAGGGCTGGTGTTTTGGGGGCAGGTTTAGCCGTTTGTCCATTGATATTGGAGTCATCCACCATATATACAGATTCTACCTGACGATTGGACTGGGGTAAGGCAATAAATCGACCTTCATCAATCAAATAAGTGACTTTCTCTGCCCTAATACTATTATTACCTTGTTGCAAAATATAAACATTGCCGCTGAAATCAATCCGTCTTTCTTTGCTAAAGTATTGTGCTTGGGCTGCGGTTGCTTGTAACTGACGAGCAGGATACAACATCTGCACATTACCGCGAGCGGTTATTACTTGAGTCTTAGCATCATATTCCTGCACATCAGAGCGAATAGTTAGCGGGCGATTTCCCCCGGTTGATTGGGCTGTAGCGGTGGGTACTTGGCTGGGAAGGGAAACCACACCCAAGAGTGCTACAGGCAGCATTAAATATAATGCTAGAGGGTGCATTTGTAATTTTCGCAAGTGATAAAGAGGTATCATAGAAATTTGGTGATAGAAGATTTCAGGTTATATCAGGTGACAGAGTTAAAAGCCTGTTTGTGTCTAAGTTTTATCATCTGTTAATGTCTTAACCACCTTGGCAGTTGCTTTATATTCTGATTTGGAGGCTTGATGGTTTCTTGCACCTCAAGGTTTCGTTATATCAACTCAGGTTGAATAATAATCATATCTGTTTGGGCTGGTGATTGGTAATTGACTCCCATGCCCAATGCCTAATGCCCTATCCCTACACATATCGACATTCATTAACCGGACGTAATCTTACTGCGATTTCTGAATAATGGAAATTCTGGGTAAACGCAAGGCTGCGGTTTCATGCCAATCACCACTGGCAATTTTTTCTGGGTCTGTTTGTTGGAGTGCTTTGAAAAATTTCACACTCTCAAGTAGCAATTCATCTACGTTTATGCTGCAATCATTGTCTAGGTAACGACGCAGACGATTAATACCTTCTCCCAATAAAATCATTGCTCCTCGTAGGTTACGATTACTCAGGTGATATAAGGCTACAGCAATTTGCAGAATGCCTTGATACAAACTTTTTTCTGGCTCAGTTGCTTCAATCCACAGAGCTTCTAGGGTCTCATGACAAGCATAGAACTGTCCAGAGTTGAACTGTTCTACTCCTTGCCAAAACTCTTGGGGCAGGTCTTCACTCATCCCATGCTGTCCCGCACTTCTTTGATGGTTTCAAGAGAGATGTCTTGTCTTTCGCCAGCAAATTCGTTGTCATTGGTTAGAAACAGCATACAGTGACATTCTTTGCGTTCTCGCATGGGTACGCAAGGACAGTTCCAATAGGCTGAGCTGACTTCCGCCTCTTTATCTTCATAGTGACGGCAGGGACATAAAGGCGCACCAAGGTCGTCTTTATGTTTGGCTAGACCTTCAATTACAACTGCTGTGACGGAAGGTTCAGAACAGAAGTACGTTCCAGTCCGTTTGGCGTATTGTTCGGAAAAATGCCGCATTGCCTCTAGGCTTTTATCACTGGATTTTGTGTTAACTTCTGAATTGATCATGGGATCAGCGTTGATAATTTAAATATTTATTTGCATTGTACAACAGGCAGGAGTCAGGAGTCAGGAGGCAGAAGTGTTTGATTTTTGATTTTTGAATTGATTTCTGTTCCCTAGAATGAAGTTAATGGTTTTTGCAGTTGGAGTTGCAGTTCTTGTTCACTTTGCAGAATGATACCGGGGTAATCTCGGTTGATTACGACTTGTTCTAAGGATGAATTTCCATTCTCCCATAAAACCCAGCAACTTCCCAGTGGTAAGGCAGATGATAAGGTGATGGGGTTTTGGGTGAGCCAAATTAAAGGATAATTTTCTGGCGGTGTATTCGCTTCTTCGTGGGGGTTGGTTGCTGCTAATGTTTCGAGAATGGTAATGTGACCTTTGACTAAATCTGTGGCTGCTGTCCAAAGTTGAACTTGTAGTTATTTTCTTTAGTTGAACTTGTAGTTATTTTCTTTGTGCGTAAAAATATGTAAAAATATAATGATGCTGTTGCGGTTACTGCTTGTTCAAATTGTTCTTCTTGCCAATTGGCAGCACTGTCAAGGCCAATGATTACTTCTTGTCCACTTGTAATAATTTCTAATTCGTGAACTCATAATTGTCCGTATCGGGCACTTGTACGCCAATGAATGACACGGGTGGGATCACCTATGGGATAAGGACGGAGCGATCTTACTAATCCTGATGTTGCTAATTGTAGCGGTTTACCTCGCGGATCGTTTCTTTGACTGTGATCTTGGCCGATTTCATCTACTAATGGGCAAGCGGTGAGGGGTAAGACTGTGGGATAGACTATGGCTATAGCTTTACATTCTCGCTGACGACGAAACCAAAATAATCACCAAGGCGCACCTGTAGCTAATTCTACTGTTTGCTATCTGTATACTCCCCGATGCTGGGTGTAGTGCTAGTATTGCCAACGGTAACTATTTTTTGCTTCATTGGTATCAATGGGATTATTGATTGGTTTCGCTAAAATAAAAGGCAGGATATCGGTAACTTGTAATAAGATTACAGGTTTTTGGGTGGGATTATAGATTTCTATTTCAATGCTGAGTTCGTCTCCAACTGTGACTAGTGGGATGGGAGCGCGTTTGACGACTAGATTTTTGAGTGATCGCGGTGCTAAAAAGACCGATACACCCAAAAGAGCAAGACAGACTCCACTAATTACATATAACCAGCCAGCCATTGTATTGATAGCAGCGCCTAAATAATAAATAGCCACGCCAGCTCATACCTAACCGCCATAACTAGGAGATGAAGCGTTGGTTTCTAGCCAATTAGTAATGTTTTTGGTGATTTTCATAAATTTAAGGAGACAGAAGGCAGAAAGGAAGAAAGCAAGTTTTAAGCCGTTACGCATTTACTTTTTTTGCCCAAAAGGCTTGCTACAAGGACTCTAGGCTACTAAATATTAAATTTAGGTGCGTAACAGCTTATTATATGATAATTGTTTATATTAACAACATCGAAAATCAACCGAGTTCTGATAGTAGAAAATTAAGGGTTATTTACTGATAACACACCCTAAACAATAGCAACTTGGGTTAACTTAGATCATCTAACAATTAACAATCCCAACCTAGTTAATTTTTTGTGGTTTTCCTCGGAGATAACCAAAATAAGTAATGTTGCTTTGCTGATATCAACTGCTGTATTCTCTTTGGAATCTTGAGATTTTTGTTGACTGATAACTATTGCAGATAATACAAAAGCTTCGCCAATAAAACCGTTTAGTCCCAGTTGTTCACCAAGTAACCAATATCAGAATTTTGCTGCAAATATTGGCTCTAGGGTGTAGAGTAAAGCCGCTTCTTCAGATCCTATCCAGCGTTTAGCTATTGTTTGGAGCCAGATAACAAGAGCAGTTGCAACTAGCTGCAGGTAAATAATCACACCCCAATTTTCATTAATGATCTTCCACTCTTCAATTAATTCTGTATTACTCCAGATTAAGCCCATAACTGCAACTACAAATGATTGGATACTGGTAAGTGATGAAGATGGGTGGTGGGATGCTTCTTCTTCTAGAAGAAGAGTATAAACTGCTTACAGAAAGGCATCACCTATCATTAACAAATTGCCAGTTGCTAATATTCGGTCTCCCCAAAACATCACACCGATACCAATAACTGCCAGTCCGGCTGCAAGGAAAGTTTTCAACGGTAAGTAACGACCCAAAAGCCAACCCATTAGAGGTACTATCATTGCACTCAGACTGATAATAAATGATGCTTGGTTGCCATGGATACTCTCAAGAGCAATTGCTTCCGTTGCTAGATAGGCAAAAAATAAGATGCCCAAGATTAAACTATCACGTAACAAAAGGGCGTTTAGCCGACGCAAGTTGACGCTAAAAAATAATGCTGCTACGGCAAATCTCGTAGCAATTAATATACTTGGCGAAAGACTAATTACTGTTCTTTAAATCAGTGGAAAAGTTGTACCCCAAATGATGTTGATGATAACGAACAGTATAATTCCCTGAAGGTGCAAATTGTTTTGTGTAAGTTGATGAGTGGAATTACCGAGCCTGACACTAGCCGTCACCCAGCGGCTAAACATCTTACTCAGAAACAATATCATAAGGCTTTTCCAACTATCCCTTCAATAATTAGGAACATAGTGGGTAATATCATTAATTACCATTTTTTTGTTAAAAACTATCTTACTCCCTTCCCAGTATGAAATTAGGGGTTTGAGATTCCACCTTACGCAGAAGCATTATCCTTCTACCCTATTACTATGACCTTATTCTTTTACTGGGAGGGGAGTATCACCGTTCTCATCTAAGGGTATTTGATTTGTAGAGATTACCACAACATCAGGAACTACTGTAGATGGAGAACTGGTAGATGATGCCCCCTGACCCTGGTGAAATTGAAGTTAAA
>CAKZGI010000049.1 GCA_936914905.1 uncultured Trichormus sp.
GTGGAATGTTGAAAGTGTCTACCAAATCCTTTCCCTTCGTTGTGCTTATCTCAATTGTTTGCTTGCTATTTGAGTCTTTCTGCCAAAACTCTATGCTCCCGATGTGATCGCACCACGTTAAAACTTGAGAAAACTAAAATTTTGAATTATATTTATGTTATGTGTAGAAATCTGTGGGGGGATATATACTAGAATTTTGAATCATCAACATTATTATCTTTATTCACATCCGAAAAATCCAGAAATCAATGATATTTATCCGTAAAATCTGTAAGTTCTTATTCACACAGATAAGAGATCATATATTCTTATATATATGTGCGAACAGATTTCTAGATATCGCATACAGCAATTATCTTTTATTACAAATTAACAATATGAAGAAACCAACTCTTTATGTACATAGAGATTCTTAGAGTCCTAATAACCCCACATTTAAAAGATACCCTAATGTCCCAGCACTTTAGATCTGGGATGATGCTTGAATTGAAGAATGGCAACTCAGTTTAAAACACCTAACTTTTATTTATGAATGTTTACTAGAATTACCTGTAGAAATTCGTCGGGGAAATGTAGCACAAGAAATTATGATGCTAATTCAGTTGTCACTATTGATAGTCCCAGTTCCGGGTTTGAGGAGATCTGTGGTCAAATTGAAAAATATTTAGAATTAGAAGTGTTTGAAGTACAACCATTTTCGATTATGATGGATTTATTGATTTAAAGCGGTTTTCACACTGTTGGAGAGTGGCTAAACAATATGTTTTTGAATATAATTTCAAAAGCAGATTGCCTTCGACCAAGAAAATTGATCTAAATATTTACAAAATAAATACAGTATGAACACTAAGAAGAATGCCAAATACACTTGCTGACGTACAAAATTTACTATCTGAGCTAATCACCCGCTATAGCTCCCGCGTGGATTATTTGATGATTCGCTTAGAAGAGGCAGAAGGAACAGATATCTTCTTACGTGGTGACAAGGTAGAAACTCTCAGCGAAGGTATATCTATTGGTGGCCATGTTCGTGCTTGTTATAAAGGAGGCTGGGGGTTAAGTAGTTTCAACCAGTTAGCTACTATCAAAGAACGGATAGAAGAAGCGATCACAGCGGCTAGAATAGTGGGAGATGAAGAAACTATACTCGCACCCATTGACCCAATCAAAGCCATCTCTGAGTTGCCTTTGACAGGTATTAACCCGCGTCGAGTTTCCCTAAAAGAAAAAAAAGAATTGTGCGATCACTATACCGAATTATTAAAAAGTGTTGACCACCGCATCACGACGACCTCTGTCCGCTATGGTGACAGCGCCCAGAAAGTGATTATTGCTACCTCTGAGGGAACTCTCATTCAACAATCTTGGGTAGATATGGAAATGCGCTTTGCAGCTACAGCAAGAAACAGCGACACCGTACAAACTGGTAGAGAAACCATCGGTTCTCGCAAAGCCTACGAAGATTTAGTAAATTTAGATGCTCAAGTTAAAAGTTCCGCAGAAAGAGCAGTTACAGCCTTATCCTTACCCCCAGTTAAAGGCAAGACTTATACAGTAGTAATTGATCCCATACTGAGTGGTTTATTTGTCCATGAAGCTTTTGGGCATCTTTCCGAAGCAGATATGGCTTATGAAAACCCCGATTTACTCGAAGTTATGACCCTTGGCCGTCGCTTTGGCTCCGAAGAACTGCAAATTTTTGATGGTGCAGCCCCACAAGGTCATCGCGGTAGTTACTTCTACGACGATGAAGGCACACCAGCAACAACTACGCAATTAATTAAAGATGGTGTTTTAGTCGGGCGTTTGCATTCTCGTGAAACTGCGGGCAAATTAGAAGAAGCACCCACTGGTAATGCTCGTTGTCTCGATTATCACTTTTCTCCCATTGTGCGAATGACAAACACCTGGATTGAGAGAGGTAATACACCAGTCGTAGACTTATTTACTGATATTAAAGAAGGGGTTTATGCTCGTAACTGGTTAGGTGGAATGACAAACGGGGAAATGTTCACCTTTAGCGCCGGTGAAGCCTGGATGATTAGAAATGGCAAAATAGCTGAACCTGTTAAAGATGTCACCCTTTCCGGTAATGTTTTCCAAACCCTTGCAGACATAGAAGCGATAGGTGATGATTTTTACTGGGATGAATCAGGTGGATGCGGTAAAGGTGGACAAAATGGTTTACCTGTCGGTTGTGGTGGGCCAAGTTTGCGAATCAGAGATATAGTTGTGGGGGGAGAAAGTTAAATCCTTAATGAAATTAAGGCTCTTCATTACTTGTTATGCTAAATTATTGGCTACACTTATAAAACAGTATTTAGAAATGTGTCAGAAAATAGATGAAAGTATTGTAGGGGTTGACATATAGAGAATATTCATTATTAAATAGGGCTTGCTGAATAAACGAAAAACCTAGATAAATCAAGAGATTCGGGGGGATAAAAAGTGAATAAGGTACAAGGAAAAGAGTTAAAATAGGTAAAAACCATATTAAATCAAGCAAGAAAGCAAACAAAAAAACTATAGTTATTTTATATAACTCCCTGGAAGTAAAAAAGATAAATAAACTGAGAACCTACAAGAATATAGCGAGAAAGAATTATACGGGTTTTTTGTGTTTTTTTATGGCAATTGTTCAAGACAACATCTTTTTTTACTTCTTCTATTAATAAAATTGATACTTTGGCCAATTTAAGACAACAAAAACGTATTTTTACCCCTGCCTGACTACTTAGTCAATTCTTCTCTTGCCTTTTCATTACTTTTTCAGCAAGTCCTAAGTAGTAAAGATGCAGATGAAAATGCCATACCGCGTTATTTAATTCCTGCTACCTATAGTGCATTTAAGACTAAATCGCTGGACAAAGACCCCTATTATAAGGCTTTAGAAAAAGTGGTCAAAAATACCGTACCTTATCCTAATTCTGGATTTCCAGAAATTCGTAAAAAATTAAAGTAGTTAATTATTCTAGAGTGACAACCAGAACCAGAACCAGAAATCACAAATAAATTGGCTTGAATACACAGTCAATTAATAATATTTTTGACTCCTGTAGGGGTGAAGCATTCGGTAGATTAATTATCGGTTTTTGCCAAAGGCTATTTTCGGAATGCTTCGCCCCTACTTTTCATCACTAAATCTACCTGTTGTAAAAGTGATTCTAAACTGGAGGAATTATCTAAAATAACATCAGCACGTGCAACTTTTTCTGAGATTGGTAACTGACTATTAATTCTAGCTACTGCTTGTTCAGTGCTTAAATTATTTCGCTGAATTAATCTCTCTTGTTGCTGTTCTGCTGAACACGATACAACCCAAATTTCACTAACTAGATTTTCTAAATCGGCTTCAAATAACAGAGGAATAACTAAAACTAGTATCGGTGCAGATGATTTAGTAATTTCTTGGTAAAAATAATTCCTGATATAAGGATGAATAACATTTTCTACCCAATTACGTTCTTCTGGTTGATTGAAAATAATTTCTCCCAACTTAGCACGATTTAAGTTACCATCTGGAAGTAAAATCTCTTTGTTGTAACGTTGGGCAATTTGTGCGAGAACATGTGAACCAGAAGATACTGCATTTCTAGCATAAATATCTGCATCTAAAATTGGTAAATCATAAGCAGTAGCTAAATAATCAGCCACTGTAGTTTTACCTGTAGCGACACCACCAGTTAAACCGATTAAACGTTTGGTCATTAGTCATAGGTTATTATAAAATATTGGAAATAGGGAATAGGTAAAGTATTTTCTCCTCATCTGCCTCATCTCCCCAGTCACCCTTGCGCCCATTGAATAATTGCTTTAGTTAATCCATCTACAGTGTATTCTTCTGCTTCTATATCAACACGGCCAAAGAAATCATAGCAAGTTTCAGAAGTTTGGGGACCAATGGAAGCAATGCAAGTTCTACTTAAGTATTGTGTGATTCCTTCTGGAAATTTAGCTGCTGTTAATAGACAGAAAAATTGTACTGTTTTAGAACTAGCAAAGGTGATTAAATCTAAAGTTCCATTTCGCAAAACTACTTCTACTGCTGGGGGAATACTTTGAGGACAGCAAGATTCATAAGCAGGAACTTCTATAACTTCTGCACCTTTAGCGGTTAATTCTTTGACTAAAACTTGTCTTCCTCCGCTTTCAACTCTGGGAAATAAAATCTTTTTACCGGCTAGATTTTCGGGAAAGTTGATTACTAAAGAGTCAGCGATAAAGTGGGGAGGGATAAAATCTGGCTGGATATTTTGTTTTTTAAGACTTTGGGCTGTTTTTTCACCAACAAGAGCAATTTTTACCTTCTTTAAGGCGCTTTTATCTTTACGTTTGGTTTGGAGTCTCTTAAAAAAGTATTCTACGCCATTGCTGGAAGTAAGAATTAACCAGTGGAAGGTTGATAACTTAGATATTGCTTGATCTAAAGGTTTCCAACTGGAAGGGGGTCTAATTTCTAAAGCAGGCATTTCAATTACTGTAGCACCTGCGGCGACAAGGCGATCGCTAAATTGGCTGGACTGTCCGATTGAACGGGTAACTAAGATGGTTTTACCTGCAAGGGTAGTGGTGGAAGGATGGGGTGATGGGGTCATAGAATGATCGCTATGCACGATTTTATAGTTGTAAGATGAGTAAATAATAAGTAGGTGGGCGGAAAAATTTATAACTATGTCATGGCGAATGCAGCAAGGGGGAATCAAGCAATCCCAAGGGTTTCAATTAATTTACATTTTGTTACATAGTTATGTTTATTTGTGTCTACCTACTTAGTTTATATTCAATAGTTTATATTTTTTCATTTTATGTACCAATCCTAACTCATTTGCTAACGATAATATCACCGACTTCTTCTGGGAGTTTAGGTATCTGAGATACTATAGGAATTTCCGTAATCCTACAACTTCACCAATGACGATTACTGCAGGGGAGAGACATAGACCCGCAGTTTTTTCCAAAATATTACCGAGTTCGCCTGTCCAAACTTCTTTACGAGGAGTTCCTGCCCAACGAATAATGGCTATGGGTTTGGAGTGCGATTCCCCATATTTTAGAAGTTGATGGACTATTTCCGCTAGATTTTTCCCCCCCATCAAAATTACTAAAGTTTCTAATCTTGATAGTGCTTCCCAGTCCAAAACATCTGGTTCATGTGCTGTCAGCACAGCAAAACAGCGACTGAGAACTGGGTCTGTTAGGGGTATTCCTGCTAGTAAAGGTGCTGCTAAAGCTGAAGAAATTCCCGATATAACTTCAAAATCGCAACCAGCAGCTTTGAGGGATTCAATTTCAGAAATAGAGCGACCAAAAATAAACGGATCACCTGATTTAAGTCTAACAACTTGTTTCCCTTCTAGGCAATGCTTCACCAATAAATTGTTAATTTTAGCTTGGGAAGTGCTGGGTTTACCTCCACGTTTACCAACATCTAATTTCAAACAATCAGGAGGTACACAATTTAACAATTTAGCATCTACTAAAGCATCATAAACTAATACCTGAGCAGATGCTAAGACACGATAGGCTTGGACAGTTAAATATGCTACGTCTCCAGGACCTGCACCGACGAGGTAAACTTTATTGTTAGTCATTAGTCGTTAGTCATTAGTAAAAACTCTTCCCTGTCACCTGTCACTTTTTAGCTGCTATATCTTGGAGAATTTTATCTATGGTTTCTGCTTTCTGAGGTTGGCGTTGTTTTTGGAATAAATATTTGGATTTTTGGAGGTTATTTACTGCTTCTTGCTGATTGTTTTGCAGCAGTAAAATATTTGCCAATCTTAGGTAAGCATCTGGGTCTTTAGGACTACGACTAATTACTTCACTAAATAATTCTTTTGCTTATTCAGTTTTACCTTGATGGCTTAAAATATCGCCTAATAACAACCGCACTATATCATTTCATTAGTAGAGTTAATCGCAATTGCTTGGCGGAAAGCTGCTTCTGCGCCATTATAATCTTTTACTTGATACAGCTTAATGCCTTTTTGGAATAGATTTGAAGTAGTTAATGTTTTCCAAGCAAAATAAATGATAAATCCAATACTGATAGTTGCTATAGAGATAGCAAGATTGTTACCAATTCGTGAATTATCTAACATGATTTTAAGATAAAAAACAGGCAATAGGGAAAATTAAGTATTCGATAAAAAAGAGTTTCCAGATAAATTGATAGAACTGAGAAATTGCATTTTTGTCTTCTAAGTCTACCCTTCTACTGTGTCTCCACATCATAATCAGGATTATTATATGGCTGATAAACAAAAACATAGGGTTAACTTCAGCTATGCGTAGCACACCAACAAAAATCATGCCGACATAGGAAACTGTTAATACCCAAAGGGTAAGATTAAATACTGCTGGTTGACCCAGTTGGAGAGTAAAAGTAGTAATATTGTAAAGTTTATCGCCTTCCATATCGGGGATATCTTTAAAGATGGCGATTGCAAATGTAAACACCAAGATAAATACTGTCAAAACCCAAACTGCGGCAGGAATACCTTGGCTTCTTTGAAATAACCAATTAAAATGTAGAAACAACCCTAGATTAACAATACTTCCCCGCACAGAAAAAATACACAATGCTGCCCAAAAGGGAAACTGTTTTAACCTAATAGGTGGTAAAGAATAAGCAGTACCAATTGCTAAACTTATTGCCACCATTCCCAATAAAAAGGGACTATTTAGCCATGCTAAAACCAAAGCTAAAATCCCTGTAATAATGACAATTAAGTTGCCTTGTTCCCTGGTAAATTCCCCTGAAGCTATGGGTAGATGGGGTTTATTAATTTTGTCAATTTCCACATCTTCCAGTTGATTTAAACCAACAATATAAATATTGCCAGATATACAAGCAGCCCAAGTTCCGAAGATTTGCCAAATATGAAAATTAGAAAAACTTGTAGAAGTGACACTAAGGGTTAGCAAATATAAACCCAATACACTTAAACTTGTGCCAATAATCGTGTGCGGTCGAGAAAATTTCCAAAATGCATAAAGCCGACTTCCTGGAAAGATAGGTGAATTTTGTTGATAAAATTGATTCATTTTTTACTGCTGACTGCTGACTGCTAAATAAGTAGGTGGGTGGAAAAATTGATAACTATAGTAATGGCAAATGCAGCAAACCGGAATCAAGCAATCCCAAGTGTTTCAAGTAATTTACATTTTGTAACATAGTTATGCTTATTTGTGTCTACCTACTTACTATTTATTTCCACACACCAAACCAAACCGAATTAACCCCCGTTCATAACCCCGACGCATCAACCCCAAAGAAAGCGCACCTTGAATTGTACTCCAACCAGAAAACAGTAACCCGAAAAATGCCTGGGGGGTAAAAGCTGAATCAATAACCACATTCCAAAAAGGAGCCACAGCAGTTGACCAATCAGCCGTCTGGATGTTGTTCAATGGTAATTGACGTCCGATCGCTTCATACTCTGGTAACGAAATCACATAAGGTAAACAATAGACCCGATAAATATCGTGCAAATGCTTTTTTTCATCAGGAGTTAGTAGTAACTCATGGGTAGGTCGATGACACCAAGTTACCATAATTAAAGTACCACCAGCCTTTAACACCCGGTAACACTCTTGCAGAAACTTCGTTTTATCTGGCATATGTTCACCACTTTCCAGTGACCATACCAAGTCAAAAGAATTATCAGCAAAAGGCATTTCTTGAGCATTAGCCACCAGAAACTGACTTCTTGCACCCAAATTTGCCTCTAAAGCTCTTTGGGTAGCTCTAGCAGCTTGTACAGGACTCAGTGTAATACCCGTTGATTTAGCATTAAATTTGTCAGCTAAGTATAAAGAACTGCCACCAATCCCACAACCCACATCAAGTATATTCTCCGCATCCTTCACACCTGAGTAATTCAGCAGTTCTTCAATTAAATCAATTTGCGCTTGACGACGGTCTTTTTGCTGCTTACCATCTGCACCATAATAGCCGTGGTGCATGTGTTCTCCCCATATTTGTTCCCACAGATCAGAGGAGGCATCGTAAAATTGTCGAATTTGCTGATAAAGTGTTGTACTCATGAATCCACCAGATGAAGAACAAGCCGAATTTTAAAAAACATATTGTTAGGTTACCATCTGTGTATTTAATTAGATAAGGCGATTTTGCCTCCAGAAGAAGATTTTTAAATTACTTATGACTGTTGCTCGCACAATCTGCTTGGGATTTCTGGCTGTCATCTTGGTAGGAACTATCCTGTTAATAATGCCTTTCTCAACTAGCAATGGTATGTGGAATAACCCAATTGTAGCACTTTTTACCTCAACTTCCGCAGTTTGTGTTACAGGGTTATCTGTAGTTGATCTTGGTATCTTTTTCTCCTTTTGGGGTCAATTGTTTATCACACTATTGGCTCAAATTGGTGGTTTGGGATATATGACAACTACCACATTTTTGATTTTGTTAATTGGGCACAGATTTGATCTGCGACAAAAAGTAGCAATTCAACAAGCTTTAGACCGTCCAGGGATCAGTGGTAGCACGCAAGTTATACGTTCAATTATTGCTACCACTATGATTTTCGAAATCACAGGAATATTATTATTATTACCAGCTTTTGTTCCTGATTATGGTTGGAATCAAGGACTGTGGTTAGCAATATTTCATAGCATCAATGCTTGGAACAATGCTGGTTTTAGTTTGTTTAAAGATAATTTAATAGGCTATCAAAGTTCTGGTTTAGTAGTTTTCACTATCACAGGCTTGATTATTTTTGGAGGAATTGGTTATAAGGTAATTTTAGATATATATCTTTGGATGCGAGATAGATTTTTAAAAAAGCCCAATGCTATCGTATTTTCTCTTGATTTTAAAGTAGCAACCAGTACAACTATCCTGCTTTTAATTTTGGGAACAATCGCCTTTTTCTGTATAGAAATCAGAAATCCTAAAACATTAGGTGATTTGAGTTTTACTAACCAATTATTATCAGCTTGGTTTCAATCAGTTACTCCTAGAACTGCTGGATTTAATACCATTGATATTGGGCAAATGACGGATGCTGGTTTATTTATTACCATTGCAATGATGTTTATTGGTGCAAGCCCTGGTGGTACAGGAGGAGGTATAAAAACGACAACCTTGAGAGTTCTTACCAGTTGTACAAAAGCTATCCTCCAAGGAAAAGAGGAAGTTTTATTGTATGATCGGAAGATAGTAATATCACTGGTATTAAAAGCTGTAGGAGTAGTTTTTGGTTCTCTAGCTACTGTGATAGGTGCGACAATTTTAATTAGTATCACAGACCCTAAATTAGAGTTTATTCAAATTCTTTTTGAAGTGGTATCAGCATTCGGTACAGTGGGTTTGTCTACAGGTATAACTGGTGGTGTTTCCACAACAGCAAAAATAATTTTGATTGTCACAATGTATATTGGCAGAGTCGGTGTTTTATTATTGATGTCAGCGATATTAGGTGATCCTCGTCCCAGCAGAATTCACTATCCTGAAGAAAATTTGCTTGTTGGTTAATTGATAATTGGTAATTGGGAAAAACTTTTACCTCTTACCTTCCCTTTTCCCTATATCCCTGACAAAATTATGAATCTTTCATCATTGAAGTTTTTTCGCAGTTTACGTCATCATAACCAGCAATTTGCGGTAATTGGGTTAGGTCGATTTGGCCGTTCTGTTTGTTCCACACTCCATAATTTAGGTTATCAGGTTCTGGCTACAGATGTTGATGAAAAGAGGGTTTCTCAAGCATTAACTGATGAATTAGTCAGTCATGCTGTACAACTAGATTCAACTGAAAGTGTGGCTCTCAAAGAAGCTGGTATTCTGGAGTTTGATACAGTAATTGTGGCAATTGGTAACTATATTCAAGAAAGTATTATCACCACTCTCAATGTTAAAGAAGCTGGTGTACCTCATGTAGTTGCTAAGGCTTCTAGTGAAGTTCACCGTAAATTGTTAAAGCGTGTGGGGGCAGATCATGTTGTTTTTCCAGAATATGAAGCTGGTTGTGCTTTAGCAAGAACATTAACTAAACCATCAATTTTAGATCGATTTGATCTTGACCCAGATAACAGTATTGTTGAGGTTATTGTTCCTGATGAATTTCATGGTAAAACTGTTGCTCAAATTCAACTTCGTAATCGTTATGGTTTAAATTTGTTGGCAGTAAGTCAGGATGGTAAATTTAAGATTAATCCTGACCCCAGCAAGCTTTTAGAACGTGGCTCGGCAATGGTAGTGATTGGTTGTAATAAAGATATTAATCGGTTGCCAATTTGATGCTAAAAGGCAGAAGACAAAATATTATCTTTGCCTTTGCCTATTCTTAGAGATAACTTATAACGTAAGCATTCAGCTAATGCTTAACGGCACGCTACGCGAACAGGCATCAGCAGTCAGCTTTTTCAGGCTAACGCCAAAAATCTCTATTTGATAATTAACTAATTTCTCAAACATTCTGACTCCTGAATTCTTACCTTATAACTGTTAACTTTCACCTATGGCTTTGGTTCAACTGTTTTAGGAACATCAGTAGATTTCTCTGGCTTTTGTTTTAGGAACATCAGTAGATTTCTCTGGCTTTTGTTGTTCAGGTGTTTGCATTTCCGGTGTTTGCATTTCCGGTGTTGGTAGCACTACATTACTGTTATTTGGAGTGGGAGTTGTGGTTTGTGTGGGTTGAAGTTTTTTAGGTGTTAAATACTCGCTAATTTTCTGAATCATTTCGTCAATTCTGGTGGTTTTTTCGGTGTTTCCTTGTTCACCATATTCTTCAAGAGCGCGTTTTAATGCGGCATTAGCTTCTTTTAAATTACCTTCATTGTATAAAGTTATTCCTAAGTTATAGTAAGCTAAGGCATTTCTGGGATTTTGGCCAATAGCTTTTTGGTAGATGGCAACAGCTTCTGAGGGCTGACCTTGAATTACCATGAGACTACCTAAATTATTGTAAGCTACAGTATTTTCAGGATTTAGCTTTAAGGTTTGACGATAAGCAGTGATCGCTGGTTCTAATTGACCTTCTTGTTGCAGAGCGATCGCTAAATTAAAGTAAGCATTAGCATTGTTTCCATCTAAATTAATAGCTTCCTGGTAAGCGGTGATCGCTTCTTGGTACCGTTCTTCTTCATACAACACCAATCCCAGATTATACTGAGCATTTGCCATTTTTGGATTTGCTGCTAAGGCTTGCCGATAAGCAGCAATTGCCGCTTCTTTCTGTCCCTGTTTTTGCAAAGCCAACCCTAAATTGTAATAAGCTTCACCAAAATTGGGAATCAGTCTAATTGCTTCTCGATATTCTTGTAAAGCTAAATCTAGGCGATTTTGCTCCATCAAAATATTACCTAAATAATTCCGTGCCAACCCAATATTACTATCTCGTTGTAAAGCTTGACGAAAGGCACATTCTGCACTTTGTAAATCTCTGCGGTTATAGCGTGTCACTCCTAATTGGTATAATATAGCCGCATCTAAATCCTGAGAAACCGCATTCTGCGCTAACAATTTACTACTAGGTAAATTAATTGTCGGTAAAGCCAACACTAAAAATGCAGAGGAGGCAAACAGAATTACTAATATCTTTACAGAATTTTTGTTAAATGATGGTTTAATTAGACTGGATAAACACTGATTAGATTGCAGTTTTTTAGACATATTAAGCAGTCCTGTATTTATATTTAAGATCCTCACAACATCAGATTACCGATAACTACATCAAAAATTCACAATTCACTTCCTAAATAGTCATTGGTCATTGGTCATTAGTCATTAGCGAAATTACTTCCCTAGTCCCCAATCATAAAATTAACATGGCATCACCAAAGGAATAAAAACGATATTGAGATGCGATCGCCTGTTGATAAATCTTCAATAATCTTTCTCTACCAATCAACGCGCTTACGAGCATCAGCAAACTGGAACGGGGGAGGTGAAAATTAGTGATCAAACCCTCCACTACCTGCCATTGATAGCCAGGATAAATAAATAAATTTACCTTACCCACATACGGCTGTAAATCCCCAGATTGGGCTGCACCTTCTAAAGCACGAACTACTGTAGTACCAATAGCAATAATACGTCCTCCAGCAGCCTTAGTAGCGCGGATTTCCTCTACCGTAGCAGCGTTCACCTCAATCCATTCTGAGTGCATTTGGTGAGTAGTGACATCTTCTACTTCCACAGGACGAAAAGTACCGACACCGACGTGCAGCGTCAAAAAAGCTTGATTAATGCCGCGAGCGCGCAATTTTTCTAAAAGTTCTGGTGTAAAATGTAAACCTGCCGTTGGGGCTGCGATGGCACCAGGTTGTTGGGCATATACAGTTTGATATTGTTCATCAGCAGCCTTTGACCTAGTGATATAAGGAGGCAGAGGTATTTCCCCAAAATTCTCCAACACTTGCACCAAAGACTTATATTCTGGTAAATCAAATTGCAATAGTCGGCCACCAGTCGCCGTATCTTTGTCCACAACTATAGCGATCAATTCATCGTCATTAGTTGTAGTGGGGTGTTTAGCCTGTCCTGATTTATTACTACATTTATTACCACCAAAAATAATTTTAGTTCCAACTTTGAAGTGCTTTCCTGGCTTCACCAAAGCCAACCAACAATTAGGCTGTTTTTCTTCCAATAGCAACACTTCCACTTCTGCCCCCGTTAACTTGCGACCATACAAACGTGCGGGCATCACTTTCGTATTATTCATAACTAATAAATCCCCCGGTTGTAGGAGATCAGGCAAATCCCGGAAAGTGTGATTTAAGGCTGGTATTTCCTCACCGATATTCGGAGAATTAACCACCAGTAACCGTGAAGTATCTCTGGGAACTGCTGGATTTTGGGCAATCAGTTCGGGTGGAAGTTCATAGTCATACCCAGATAATGAACGGTCTAAATCAACATCTTGAATCTCTAAGTTAGACATTTCCTGCAAATTACTTGTGTTATCGATTTAAGTGGGAACAGGATCCAGAGGGGCAGATGGGCAGGGTGTAGAGGGAGAATAACCGCTGGCAACTGATAACTGAATAAATGATAACTGATAAAAATTGGGTAAATCTCCCCATATAAAAACGGGGACTTTTACCCTACCGGGAACTATCCTTTATTGAGGAAGATATAGATGTAGGATTGGATTTGATCCCAAACACCATCATGGAATATTTATATTACCTGGCCAATGCTAGTTTAACTCTCAGGGTCGTTCAACACCTGCACAACAGACCCCAAACACCTGTTTCCTTCATCACCGTAATTCATCAAATTGATGGTTGGGTAGTAAGGATAAAACTTAGAGATCCTGTCTCAGCTCAAGAAGATGGTGATTTTCGGGCTTTCTGTAATGAATTAGGAATTAGTTACGAGCCACCCATGCGGGTACAAATGGCACTTTGGAGTTTGGAAGCAGGACAGTATCCTGTAGACGTAATGCGCCGTTACCAAGTAGCAGTTGTATCTCATGGTAGCCCAGAAAAAGAAGAAATAGAAGCATTCCGACAACAATTTGTCCGGGGCTTGGGCTATTGCCCAGAAACACTGGCTTGAAAACAAGTGACAAGTCACAAGTCACAAAAAACCGAGAGTGCAGCGTGCATAATTTTCACCCTACTGACAACTGACCAATTAATAATTCAAAATTTCTGGATCAAAAGCTGCTGGAATATCATCTTGCAGCTTAAACTCATATACCGGTATTGATAAACTCGCCATAGTTTCAGGGGTAATTATCGCCCCATCAAGATTTTCTGATATAGCGTTTACAAACAACAAAAGCCACATCAAAGCGGCACGGATAATCAGCCTTTTCAGGATACTGAGCTAAAAATATTCCTGCTGTGTGACAAAGTTTTGCTTACTTTTGTGAAGTAATAGAGTTTCTACCTCCTCCATCCCAATTGCCAGCACTGCGGGTTCTTACCTCTACAAGTGCCAGTATTGAGTCCTGATGATTGCCATTTTGATGATTTGCTGTGGCTTTGTTGTCGTCATACTGGGGAACAATATCAATCTATTCCCACCGACAAGAAAAGCGACGGTGCAGAATTTCCCAACCTTTACATTGTAACCATTAGGCTACCAGGTCTTCTCCTATGTCACCGATATCTGGATAATTAGATGGAGGAGCTTTAGACATTTATTAACATCCATTAAAAATATCATGAATACTAAGTATCGAATTTCATCACTAGTACTCAGCTTATTAGTGTGGGCAATTATTCCTATTACAGCATTGGTCGGTTTAGCATCAACGGCTTTGGCACTAGAATACAACAAAGAAATTTTGATTGAAGCTGATTTTTCTGGACGTGATTTAAGAGACTCCAGTTTTACCAAAGCTAATCTTCGTCACAGTAATTTCACTGATGCTAACTTGCGTGGTGTGAGCTTTTTTGCAGCAAATCTAGAATCTGCAAACTTAGAAGGTGCTGATTTGACCAATGCTACCTTAGATTCCGCTCGTCTTATTAGAGCCAATTTAACCAATGCCGTGTTAGAAGGTGCATTTGCTGCCAGTGCTAAATTTGATGGTGCCATAGTTGACGGAGCGGATTTTACTGATGCATTGCTGCGTCAAGATGAGCAAAAAAAATTATGCAAGCTGGCCAAAGGTACTAATCCTATTACCGGTAGGGATACCCGGGAGACTTTGTTTTGTACCTAGTACAGTACGGCGTAAATAAACCAACCATTCCAAACCTCTGAAAAGCTCACGCAATATACATTAATATACATTTTGAATTTTGTTAGCGTAGCTCTTCTGAAAGAGGCATTTTGAATTCACGGCGGTACTAGTTGTTAATCAAGTCATATTCATTCAAATATTTGTCAGGTTTTGTATTCCAAGGGCAAGGGATAAGGTGTTAAAGAACCTGTAAGCCTTTACCCTTTTTTAATATCAAGGTATGTGAAATGACAACTTATTTTTTAATTGGTAGACACAGCGGATAATTAAAAATTTATTAAAAAAATTGAGACTCCTGAATGAATACTGGAAACTATTGCCTGATATATCAAATATTTGAATCTAACTTACAGCAGATTGCCGATCAATGAGGTACAGAATCTAAATTGAAACCAAGACAGCAAGAGAGTTTTACTCCTCACTCCTGGTTTAGCACTCTCACTCAACAAGTGCTAATTTATGAAAAAATTCCGCATAATTTTCAAAAGCTATAATTGAGATGGTAATTTCACTTTTTTGTAGTTATAGTTGAATATACAGCAATAACATTAATTTGTCATCTTGCGCTTGTGTAGCGCAGCCATATTCACTCGTCTAACTGATTTGGAGGACTGGTATGAAATATGCATTTGACATTGTAGGAGTATCTCCAGTTTTGTACTTTTTCAATCATCAACAACAGAGTTGGCATAAAAATCAGCCCCAAGGAGTTGAATACTTGGGAACACCAACCTGCACACTAGATGCATTTCTAGAATCTCTGGAATCTATTTCACCATCTGGAAGTTGGAATTCCGATCAAGTTGTAGACACAGTGATTCAGTTTTGGTTGAACAATGTTGAGAGTGTTCAATATTGGAAAGCTAGATTAAAAGATGCAGGCAGAGATAATGTATTAGTAGCTAGAGTTGCAGATATCAAAGCCTTACAGGCTGAATTTGAATCTTTATTGGGTAAAAAATGGTGAATTAAGTCCATCTGAAACTCTGGATTATTCTCTTTCTAATGCTTGCAGAATGAGGCGATATAAATTTTCTACTTTCTGTATTTGCCTGTCTCCAAGAAAAGCATAATGAGCTAAACTAGGGGCGCTGTTAATTTCTAACAGTGTATAATCTACCAATGGTTGAGTAATATCAGTGGTAAGGATATCTACACCTGCTAATCTCAACCCCATATCTTTAGTGATATTAACCGCTAGTTTCTCAAAACTAGGATGAATAATATCAGTAAAATCTATTGAATCACCACCAGTAGATAGATTGGCATTATCTAAAAGATAAACTACAGTATCGTTGTCAACGATACTTTCCCAAGTAAGGTTTTGTTGGTGTATTTTTTTAATTATGCGGAAATCTTCTAAATCAATTAATATTTTTTCCCCAGTTTTTAGCAACTGTTCGCGTTTTGTTAGGAGTAATTGTAAGATTGTGGATTTACCATCACCAGTTACAGACAAAGGAATTCTCTGATAAGCAGCAATTACTTGATTATCAAAAGTTAAAATTCTAAAGTCATTACCATTATAAAATTTTTCTACAATTAACACAGACTGAATGTTAAATATTTTTTCTGCTACTTGATAGTATTCAGATTTGTCATATACTTTCGTAACTAAGATTCCTAAACTTAAATTTAACGGCTTAACAATCACAGGTAGTCCTAATTCCTGGGCATAATCCCAACCATCATGGATATTTCTGGGATTGGCTACTTTTGCACACATTTTCTCATTAAAAAATGTTTTACCCTCTGTCACTCGATAACCAAGTTGCTGCAGAAAATAATTAGAGAAGCCTTTATCCTGAGCTAAGTATGCAGAACCAAAACCATTAATGTTGAGTCTAGTATTATCAAAAACGGTAGTTTTGCCGTTTTTAAACGTAATATGTCCAATTAATTCATATTCAGGTTCTATTAAAAGAATAGCACCCATTTCTGTAGCTACTTTTTTTAAAATTGCCGTAGTTAATCGCATATATAGCAATCCTGGATGATTTTTGATAGCTTGCGTGGAGTATTCATACTTATTCGTAGTGGTAGCAGGAAACAGGCAACATATTTTCTGATATATGATTGAGGATTCCTATATCTATTTACCAATAGATATGCTAATTACTAATATATATGCTAAGTATGATATAACTATTTTATCAGGATAGGTGTGGCTTTATTTACACTTAAATCAGAACTGTTTTGATTAATTAGCTCTGTGTATAATGACAAAGTTGTAGAATCGATTGATATCAGTTTTCTTGCCTAGTAAAAACTATTGTGTTGCACTAAGTATTGACAACTCAAAAATTATGTAATAACAAGGTGGCATCGTCAATTAAAGGTGCTAGTGCTATCCCCGCTAAGAGACGCACTAACGCCATTTACTCAAGTCCATACGGATAATATAATCATGCCACAAAACAGAGATTACAAAGATACCAAATCAGAAAATCAAGCAATTTCTTACAAAAATCGGTTGAATGGGTGGGCTATAGCTCGTGTGCTTGCGGATAAAGAGCGTGTAATTGTTGCCAGGTTCCGTAGTCGTTCAGACGCAGATGGTTATGTTCAGCACTTACGCCAAATGGTACCTGCTGGTTCTTTTGAGATTTTCTTTGATTCTCAACGGGAAGTAGCGGTGATTTAGGCTTTGCGTTCTGTAATACTCAGATTTCCGACTTTTTTGAGAAGTCGGGGATCTGTCTACTGGTTTACGGACTTGCCAAACAGTAAGCGACTCTCTCTAATATTTTTAGTCCTTTTAAGGGACCGCGAATCAACCGAGTAGCGGACAGGGGTTGTCGGATTAATACTAAGGCCAGTGGTAAAGGTTGGAGTGAAGCATCGCTATTGATGGCTGATGTCACGTCAGGTATATCATGGAGAGAATCATCGCTAACGACTCCTAGTATTGCCACTGATGTCTCAAGTTGCTGGAAAAATTCTAGGAACGCAAATTCTTCCATATCGACAACATCAGTACCAGATTGTTCATGTAAATTACTTTTTTCCTCGGTTAAAGAAATTACGCAATCGCTCGTTAATCCCTTGACAAAAGATACTTACTCCTCAACCTTCTTATATATATCTGCTGTTAAATTACTACTACACGCTTGTAAATGATTTTGATAAATACAATCCCTATAAAGGACAAGATCACCAACCCCATAACACTGATTTAAGCTGCCACATAAACCCATGAGTAGAACTTTCTGATTTAGATGTTGGCAACTTAGGGCTAAAAATTGGCGTAATGATTCCATCCCCATAGGAATGGCTATCACCTGTGGTTGATCAGCAGTAACATGACTTACACCGCGACATACGGCTTGGTATTCTGCTCCTTGGGGTACTATAATTCTGTGCATCATCTGCATATTTTCAATTGTCGAGAGGAAATAATATAAATCCGTGTTCCATACTATTTAATCTTTTTAAAACTCCTAAATCTACAATTTCTAGTCTTGAAGTATCTCCTAGTTAGTGCGTAGCTTATGGAAAGTTAGATACTTTAAGAGTACATGTTATTTGGCAAGATGAAAAATTGGCAGTTATGTCTGCACCCGAAGAATTTGCACTTAGTCCTACAAAAAGATTTATAATATTTGGTGATATATGGTTGAGTAATCGAGCACAACTACTGCAAAAATTGGCAATTGATATTAACCAATTGATATTAACGATAATGTTAGTAATCAACAAATAATTGCACAGCTTCGGGAAAAGTACAATTTCCAATCTCTTACCCTATTGGTGGCAATGTTTGGACTAGTAATTTGGGATAGAGAAAAGCAAGTGTTATATTCAGGAATAGATGCCATAGGTAGCCGGACTTTATATTATAAAACCACTAGTTTAACCCGTTGTATTGCCCCAAATTAATACCCCTTGGAGCTTATCGCACCAATAATTTATATTTAGTAGCATTACGGGATTACCTTTGTTGTGCATTTGTTCCCGGAGAAAGAACACTTTAGCAAGATGTCCGAGAAATAGGTCCTGGAACATTTATAGAAATGCCATTAGAAAAAGTTTATCATTATTGGCAACTACAAGAACTTATATATAAAAATTAACCTTTAGAAGGGTATAGTCAAAAATTACGTTATTTACTTGAGGAAGTTGTTAAAGAATATTTACCTGAGAATCAACCCGTTGGTGTATTTATTTCTGGTGGTTTAGATTCTAGGAGTATTACAGAATTAGCTGTAAAATTGCATACTGCACCAGTTCATACTTATTCCATTCATTTTGGTACGGAAACACCCAATGAATTAGAATTTTCTAGTTTAGTTGCTGAACACTGTCAAACTCAACACCACATTTTAGAAATTACCTTTAGAGATATGTGGGAACATCTTCCAGAAACGATGTTCTATTTAGATGTTCCGATAGGTGATCCTTTAACAGTCCAAAATTTATTAGTAGGAAAACTAGCAATAGAAAATGTACAAACTACACTAAACATAGAAGGTGGAGTTCCTTGCTTTGGTGATCCAAAAAATCAACCCATTTTGATTAATATCTTATATGGTGCAATCAATAATCAAGATTCTCTACAAGCATATTTGATAGCTTTCCAAAAATGTGCTTTAGATGTACCGCAACTTTTGCGGATAGAAATTCGGCAAAGTTTAAAAAATAAATTATCTGTATTTTCCCATGATTCAAATTCCGACGCTAATTACTTAAATAAAGTAATGTCATTGAATTTTAAATTTAAAAGTATCGATTAGATTTTAACAAAAGTGAATAATTTAACTCAAGTAGCTAATTTACAGGGTTTATCACCGTTATTTGATCAGCGAGTAGTTGAATCAAGTATGCAAATTCCTCCAGAATATAAACTTTCTGGAGTGGAAGAAAAAGCCGTTTTCACAAAAGCAGTGAATGATATTTCACCAGATAATATTATTCATACTCCTAAAAGTGGAATGATGGTTCCTGTTCAATTAGGGTTTGGAAAATATTGCCAAAGAGAAGTGAAAAAACTGTTATTCAATAGAAATACTGAAATTTCAGCTTATATTAATCAGGATATTTTGCAGAAATGATTATATTTTAAAGGTGATATCTGGGGAAGATATAGTGTTAAACTATGCTTACTGGTTACTTTGGAAATTTGGTTACAGGTAAATAAATCCGTATTCAAGAGGTAATCAAATATTAAACGAACTTCATTTAAGGTCTGTAAGACCATCTTCTCAATTTGATTTTTAATTTACTGATAAAATCAAAATTTTTACTGGTGATAATAAACTAGGTAAGTAGGGAGACACAATTTTTTATAAAAAAGTCTCGTACCTTAAATATTTCTCAAACCCTTAATTTATGAGAGGTTTAGATATATTTTTCATCTTAGATTTAATTACACTCGCCTACTTAAAAGCTTTTTACTTGATGTTGCTTGGTGGGTACTTACTGGAAATTGGGTAGAACACCCTGCTTATCCGCAAAAAATAGCAGAAAGATCCCCAGAAATTAGCTCCCAAATTCACACTAAATATGGTTTAAAAGACTATCAAAGTGGCCTTAATTTTTCTGATCAACAATGGCTGAATGTACAGTTACCTCCTGAATTAAATAAGGTAGTTATTTTTGTTCGTGTTCATGGCAGTTTCTCTATTTTTGATCCTGATTTACTTTTATCTGCTAAATACTGGGAGCATAATCTGTAACCAGCCTATTAACCAAAACTTTCCACCATATAAAGATAAAGATCATTTCCATAATCACCCATTAAAATCATAGTAATATCATCGCTTTCTAAATTCAGACTTCCAGAAATACCACTTAGCAGAACCTTAATTAACATTTGCGGAGTAAAAGATTCCAACTCTACAAAATTACCAGCATCTAACCAAGCTAACTCCTCAGATCTTAAACTCTGACGAATTTCTGCACTTAATTTTTTGGATCCTGTTGTTATGGATGGTGTTTTTTGAATAAACATACCTCGCTTATTAACAATAATTTTACTGGGTATAAAACCATATCAGCAATTATTGCATTCCTGTTAAGAAATCAATTCTCACTAGTGCGGAGAGGATGCGCTAAACTAATACCTTTAGGACTACAATCATGTAGTGCATAAACTTTTAAATCAGGGTTATGACGCAGCATTTGCATTGTTGTACTGAAAATGCTTTGGGGATAACCAGTAATGCTGAGAATTGCACAGTTATTTTCAAAGTGGAAATTATTAGCAATTAATAATTGAGCAACACTAGAATTATCAGAAACTACTAATCTATCAAAAGTGTAAGCAGTAACATCAGCATTGATTGTTACTGGTGTAATTCCTTATCGTGGTGATGGTAGAATCCTCGGTAGTGAGCCATTAATTCGTTGCCATTTATTTAACGATTTTTGAAACTCTGATTGAGAAAATAAAAATTCCTGAACTAATTTAATTTTCCCTCTCTATCGAGTTCCTAAATATATTGAAATCATTCCTGTAATAACGCTAATAGCAAATAGGATAGATGATTCAATGATAAATATACTGGCAATAATTCCCGCAATCATCACAACAACTCCGATAATTTGTAAAAATTTAGCCATTGCTTGACAAGTTTTGTAGTTAATTTTTGCAGAATTAGTTCCTTTAAATAAATAATATACCACCACGACTTGAAATATTAAAATAGCTAAAATCAAGCTAATTTCCTCTGGAATATTTATTTTGAAAAAAAATGTTAATACTGATCTTATTGGTTTGGATAAAAAAACTAAACCAAAAATGACTGTAAAAAATACATTGAAGACAATATAAGTTCCCATAAAAATAGAAATTGATGATGGAGCTCTATTTTTTAGACGAATATCTAGGAAATAAAGCAGTTGTTTGGGTGTAAAAGATAAGGTGTTTTTAGCGGGAAGATCAGAAATGGTTCTAGCAAACTGGGGTCTGTAATTTTTACAGTTCCCATTATTGTTGGCTCAAAAGTAAAAGGATGATTACACTGTTTACATTTTCCTTGGTTTGCTGTTCTGTCTTTTAAAGTATTATCAGTTCCGCAGTTTATACATTTCATAGTTTTGTAGTTATTGATGTGATGTTTATCAAAATATCGAGTTAATTGTCTTACGCGAAGACACAAATATCCAAAGGAAGTAAAAATTATTTATCCTTCTTCATCTGAAGTTATATGCGTTTAATGAACTTTTAAAAAAAAACGCTGTAATCTTTCCGTTTTCCAACTAAATAATGTGTTCTATTTTCTAATAGAACCTCCGCTGGTTTAGGAAGATGTAAAAAGTAAAAAGTGAGAAGACATTGCATAACGATAAGCACCAATATCTAAAATAGCGATAATATCCCCAATTTATAAAGCAGGAAGTTGGCAATTATTCCCTCAGTAATCTCGTGAATAAGTCGTATTTCTACAAATAGCGGTGAGGTAATTGTCTGAAGTCCAAGTTACTATTTCACGATAACCACCATGTACAGCAGGAACAGAGATGTTAGCCACAGTAGAATCAACACCAATAATTTATTTTTCTCCTTACCATTTCACAGATACAACCTTAGCTAACAAAGTCGCACAACCACTGATAGCAGCGCGTCTGGCTTCAATTATCAAATCAATATGTTTTTTAAAATCGATAATTCTTCTACTTAATTCATCTTCAAAGATATCCCAATTAAAAGTTGCACCTCGGCGATGATATGGATAACCAAAAGTACCACCAGAATCTAAATATTACCAGATTGGTAACTTTTGTGCAGTTCCTAAAACATTATCAATCACATCAGTAAAAGCAGAAGTTGCATTAGTTCCCGTACCCCGATAAAAATGTAACTCTGAAATCTTTAAACACACATTTTTAGCAATAGAAACAGTCTCATCGAAATCTGCTAAACTAATACCAATCCAACTATCTTCAGAAACATTCAACCGCAACCCAAGATGTAACTCCTCCTTCTCTTTGCGACTCTGCGTGAGACAAAAAACCTCACACAACAAACTTAACTAAGAAATACTATCCAAATTTAGAGTAGTCACACCCCAATTTAGAAACTGTTCCATTTCCTCCCGATTTGAATTACTACCGCTATAGACGATATCTCTAGGATCAAAAACAGAATTCAAACCCAAACAAGTATCCCCTGGAGTATTAGCATGAAGTCCCCAGCCAGCGGATTTAAAAATTTTCAATAATGCAATGTTACCATTTTTCACACTAGGGAGATGAAACTTTGTATGAGAATAATTGAAAGCTTTGGTACTATCTAAAATAGTTTTGCGTAAAATATCGCTATCATAAACATACAAAGGAGAACGGTAAATCTGTAATAATTCCTGAGCGAGTTCCAGAAAAAATGGTGTTGTTAAATTTAAAATTTTTTGTAATATTTCCATAACCAACTAGGGAATAAAAATGGATGATTTTAAGAATTTGATCCTAGTTTGATACCGAAAAGGTGAGAATACCAAAGTAAGTTGCCATATAATTAGTAACGAAAGAATCTCACCTATCCGTCGTCCTTGAATATTTCCTCCTAATTGTCCTGTAACAATTTGTGATGCTATGTCAGGGTAAAAATATTTTCTGCCTTTAGTATACCCAGATTTAGCCAATTACCGATATCATGCCAAAAATCATTTATACACCAAGAGGTTAAGGGAACACCCATACCCCGCTTTTGTCTCTAAAATATATCTGCTGGTAGCAAATTTTCTACAGCGCGTTTGAGGATATATTTTTCACAAGCACCGTGTAAACACAGTTCTCCAGATAACTGAAAAGTCCATACTACTAAAAGTAAATCACAAAAAGGCGATCACACATTCAACCCATGAACAAAACCCAACGCACTCGCACATGGATAGATATTTTGCGCCCCTTTTAACATCAAACTGGCATGACGGAGACGATGCAACAACGAAGGTCAAAAATTGGTATCAAGAGCCTCAAACATCCACTCCTGCGCATTTAATTCCCGAATCTGATCATAAATTTCTGGCTGATAAACCATAGATTCATAACCCCAGAGGCGATGAAAAGTTCGGAGATATTGCTGAATAAAACCTTATGCTTGATTAGGATATTCAGCTTGATAAGTACCAGCAGCAATTAAAGGTTTATTAGTCCAACCCGCAAATAATTGATCACCACCTTCACCATTAAAAATTACCTGAGTTTCTTGACTAGCAACTTGATTTAGAACAAATAGAGGAACAGTTACACCATCAGCAAAAGGTAAATCTAAAGCCTTAATAGTAGAAATAAGAGCGTTTTTAATATTCTTGGGACTAGCATTAACCTTCACCATAGGAATATTGAGGAACTTCGCTACTTTTTCAGCATAGGGATATTCAGAAATCCCAAACTGACAAAGATCTAAAGAATAAGCACGAACCTTCACCCCCGCTTCTACCAACAAAGCAGCAACAAGGGAAGAATCTAAACCACCAGGAAGAAAAACTCCCACTGGTTCATCTTGTAAATCAGCAATTTGCTTTTGAATTGAATCTTTTAGTAACCTTTATAATTGAGAAACTGCGGTTCTTTCATCTTTAATTTCTTCCTTTTACTCACACGATTAATGAATATGGCGAAATTGAGGATAACTAACACCATCAAAAATAACTTCAGTTCCCAGAGCTACAGAAAACACGTAATTAACAGAAGTTAAAGGATTAGGAAGATAACAAAAATAACTATAACCATATAATATAAACCATTTTTAATAATAAAAACCACAAATACTAACTTCCGGTTTTTCAATGATTTATAAAAGTGATTATTACTGAGGAGTAAACTAAATAAGATTATTTCAGCAGGAGAACGAGTATCAGGACCATGAAATCAAGGGAGGTCAGTATTGGCAAAAATCCATAACCATTCTTTCACCCCTTTGATTACCCAGGGTGTTTCATCCCCAAGGATATTAGGCTGGGTTTGTTTTATCCACTGTTTGAGGCTATCAATACTTT
>CAKZGI010000050.1 GCA_936914905.1 uncultured Trichormus sp.
TGTCTCTAATTGAGTTTTTTGACCAACCTATCAAAGGGATGGTTAACTCTGCTTTGTAGACACCTTCTTTAATCCCTCTAGCTTAGACCTCAATCCTTACATAAATAGATTACCGTACTTGATTAAGGTATAGGTTTCTTCTAAGGTTGGCTTGATATTCAAACCTAAGCTAATAACGATACTTGCTCAAGCTTGCGGGATAGCACTCTCAAGACCTGTATTTACAGGAACCAATAGTAAAGACGGTTGATTCTTAATAAAGATGCTGCTAATTTCAATGTTGTCTTTCAAGTCTTTGAAATTGGTTTCTTTCTTGATGTAGTATTTAATTAATCGTTTAGCCTCTTTACGCTTTATTTCTATCTCATCAATGAGAATTAATAGGTTTGTAAAGATACTCTCAATATTCCTATCAATTTTTACTTGAGAATCAGTCTTTCTTGCTGTTGCTCTAACTATGGACTAAATAAACTTCCTAAATTGTTCAATACGATGAGAATAGTTAGGATCACTAGGTTTGCCAATGATTGGTAAGGCACTAAATGCTTCCAAAAGAACAATATATTTACAGCCAATACTATGACGGTCACTGAGAACTTGATAGTCATATTCAGCAAATATTGCCCTTCTGACAAGCTCTGGCATTATTTCATACTGTTCTCTGATTAAAAAGCCAGACTCAGCATAATGGTCAAAAGTAAAGTTGAATAGTAAAATAATAATCGTATAACGATATTCAAATAAACCCTAAAGTAGAGATCAATTAAACCCTAAAGTAGAGATCAATAGAAAAGCATTGCCCAAAATGTGCCAAAGAAAGCCCCACTAATAAATTGAATTACCCCTTGAGGTCTTGGATGTAAAGCCACCCAGATATGAGACACAGGTTGAAATTTCATAGTTAAACTTAATACTTAATACCTTTAGGGGGCGATCGGCAAGGTGAGACCATCACAGGACAAAGGTTTTACGTGATAGACCCCTTGAAAAGATTCATAAAAAAACGGTGCTTATTAACAATTAAGTGTGCATTTATCAGGCAGCTATGTCAGTATAGACCCTGAAGATACGATGAGAATGCTCTTGTTAATGGAACAACTCATCAGTTTTATTCGCAATAAGTGGACATTTTATCAGTAGCGGCGAAAGGCTATAACCCTTATACATTAGCTTTTTAGGTTCTTTGTCGCCCCTCAACTTAATACCTTGTATCTCCTGTGAAAAGCGATCCCGTCCTAACTCAAAATATGCAGTTTTGCAGCCTTCACAGTCGCAAGAATGGTTAGAAGAAGGTGCTTAAGCCCCTCTTTGTTGAAATTTGCTAGATGATCAATTGTTTTACTTCACACTAACTAAGTAAGTGCAACTAAGTAAGTGCGATTGCTAGAACCGGAAAATGCGTTAGCACTAGCTCCAGAAGCTGTTTCAAGAGCTTTTCCACTCAAGTTGCCAAAATTAAATGGACCGTTATCTAGAGTGAAAGCAACAGAACCTTGTTGCGGATAGTACAAGCCAACAAAATCTCCTTTTTTGACTGGAATGGGACAATATTTTCTGTTCCTGAAGTTACGTAAGTGGACAGAATTAATTCACAATGTCATTGCGAAGGCAGCGTATCACTTCAGGACACTATGGCTAACGCTACGCTTCACAGTCCTGGAGCGTAGGGTTCTGATTCAGCAATCAGAAAGGTTGGGACTGAATTTGCTTTCCTTACAATGACTGTAAATATTTTTGTCCATCTACTTAAGTGATGTATTTTGCAAAGATATCTAGCTTGTTAATCCAATAATTCAGTTAAATTTAGGACTTTGAAAAAATCAGCTAATTCAGTTAAATTCAGCCATTCAAATTGATGACGTAATTTTGGATGATTTGAATCACTTTTTGCGCTGGCTGTGTGCAAATATTACTCGTCAACTTCAGTTTGAATCCAAGTTAAAAGACTATTAGGATGAAGATATCGGCGGCAAAATTAGTTATTCTCTTTATTTTTGCAACCATACTTAAAGCAAATTGATACTCGGCTAGTTTTAGCGTTAGATGAAGTCAATTATATTTTTGAACATCCTCAAGTGGCAAAAGATATTTTGCCTTTGTTTAGTTCCTGGTATGAAGAAGCTAAGAGAGAATGAATTTGGCAAAAGTTACGGTTGATTATAGTCCACTGAACTAAAATTTATGTCCCTCTTCAATTAAAACAATCGCTATTTAATGTAGGATTGCCAATAGAGTTAAGCAGTTTTAATCTAGAGCAGCTACAGCAGTTAGCTCAACGCTATGGACTCAAATGGACTGATTACCAGGAAGCTGGAGAACTGATGACGATGCTGGAAGGACATCCAGCGTTAATACATACGGCTATTGATCATCTTAGTCGTGGGGAAATTAACTTTGCTCGATTTCTGAATACAGCAGCTACATCGAGTGGAATTTATTCTTCTGATTTGCAACGTCATCAAGCAACATTGCAAGAAGACCCTGAATTAGCAAAAGCGTTAGATAGTGTCATCAATACTCAAGAACTAAAATCATTAGATTCCATCATGACTTATCAACTGAGTAGTATGGTGTTAGTTAAACACTTAAAAGATAAAGTAATACCAAGCTGTGAATTATATCCGTAGTATTTTGCATCCAGAAAAAGTAATACCAAGCTGTGAATTATATCCGTAGTATTTTGCATCTAGAAACATAAAATTATAATATATAAATATAAGGAAACAGGGGAAAATCAAACATCCCCTGTGAACTTTGTCGGGGAATTAAAAATTAAAAATTTAAGATCATTCGGGCTTGCTGAAAAAGTTATTCGTGACGATTAGGAATCAGGAGTCAGGAGGAATAAGGAAGAAGGAAGAAGAGGAGGATTTAGAATAATATAGAATCTGAAAAATTGTTTGAGTTTTCATGGTATCAAGGCTGATTTCCTGTATTGTATCAACCTTAAATAACCCTTCAACTATTGATTTATCCAGGTTTTCCGTTTATATGGCTTAACGCCACGGTAAGCTATCAGCAAGCCCTAATTCAGTGGTGGTTTGCAACCATGAGTGGCATAGGGGAGTTTAAAATCCCCCCTGCTAGAAAGCTCTCTGCACAAGAGCGTCTTCGATCACCTTTAACGACAAACTTCTACTAAAGTGTTGGTAAAATTGGGATAAGAAATAGCTGCTGCTTCTGCACGGTGAATAGTAGTAGTTCCACTAGCATTAAGAGCAGCGATCGCTAAACTCATAGCTATCCGATGATCTGTATAACTGTCTACCTCGGCACCCATCAAAGGAGTACCACCAGTAATCTCCATTCCATCAGGTAATTGCGTCACTTTTGCCCCCATTTGATTGAGTTGTTGTGCCATCACAGTAATCCGATCACTCTCTTTGACTCGCAACTCTGCCGCATCTCGAATAATGGTTGTCCCTTGGGCAAAAGCCGCAGCTACCGCCAAAATGGGAATTTCATCAATTAATCTGGGTATAATATCCCCTGCAATGGTACAACTTTTTAACTGACTAGAACACACCCGCAAATCTGCGACCGGTTCCCCAGCAACTTCGCGCTGATTTTCCAGTTCAATATCTGCTCCCATCATTGACAAAGCTTCTAAAACTCCGGTGCGGGTGGGATTCACACCGACATTTTCCACAACCAAATAAGAACCGGGAACAATAGCCCCTGCAACTAACCAAAAAGCGGCTGAACTGATATCTCCGGGAACAATCACTTTTTGACCGTAGAGTTTAGCATTACCAGTCACAGTAACACTATTGGTTTCTGGGTCTATACTCAATTCTGCCCCAAAAGCTCGTAACATCCGTTCACTGTGATCCCTTGATAAAGCGGGTTCGGTGAAGGTAGTTTGACCTTCGGTGTTTAAACCTGCAAGCAAAATACAGGATTTCACTTGCGCCGAAGCGATAGGAGAATGATAATGAATAGGTTTGAGGGCTTGTCCTTGAATTGCTAAGGGTGCTAACGAGTTACCTTTGCGTCCCCAAATTTCTGCTGCCATTTGTTGTAAAGGTTTGACAATACGCGACATGGGACGCGATCGCAACGAATCATCACCTGTAACCGTAAAGAATCGCCCTGGATGGGAAGCTAAAAGGCCTAACATCAATCTGATCGTTGTACCAGAGTTACCTGCGTTCAACACATCAAAAGGTTCTTGAAAATTCCCCAGTCCAATCCCTTTTACCCGCACAAATTCCGTATTTAATTCAGAAATTTCCGCACCAAGCACCCGGAAACAGTTAGCAGTGCTGCGGGGGTCTTCACCTAAAAGCAGTCCTTGAATCTGAGTTTCACATTCAGCGATCGCACCCAACATCAAAGCCCGATGTGAAATAGATTTATCCCCAGGAACTCTGATGCGACCCTGTAGAGACAGACCAGCGGGGGGTCGCTGAATAATTAAGTTATGAGAGGCGTTTTCTTGAGTTTCTAAAATTATAACAGCAGCCGACATTAGAATACACTGGCTTTTGAACAGATTTGAAATCTCTCAGTGACTTCTTAAGCGGCCACTGGTGAATTCCTTCCTAGTATCCTATCGCTTTTCGTATCTCAACCATGAATTTTTACTCTCCTTAAGTTCTGCCTATATTCTGAGAGTCTTGAGAAAAATATTCACAACCTTGATTTATGGACTAATTATCTCTAAAAAAAGCATCATTTTTCTTGTTTAGCTTTAATTTCCACGTTTTTGCATATTGACTTGTCCAGATTAATAAATTACTAGATTCAGCTAATATTAAGCAGGTTTTACTATTTAGTTGTTTAAACTAACTTTTTAGATCACCTAATGTTCATTTGATTTTATTCAACGGCTTCTCACACTTATTGCTCTTATGCTCACCCATCACCGCAAACCTGTTTGTTTATCCATTATTTCCACTGACTTACCAGTCTGGTCTGTAGTTGAAACTGCCGGAACATTGTATCAAAAAGATACTGATAGATTTCATTTACTATTGACTGCACCACCTCTAATTACTTGTGAAGTAGGAAGTTTACTCACTCAAGAAGATACCCTTCCTCAAACTAAAAAAAATGTTGACACTCCCACCAGTCCCAGAATTTTGTGGTTGGAGATTTCACCTTACCGAGTAATTATGACTATGCAAGGTAACACTCAAGTAAGTTACCGACATTTCTGGGAAAAAGGTGTTTATGGCATTAGTCGTTATTGGTTGCCCAATGAGTCTTTACAACCGCAGAAACTAATTCGTCTACGTAACTTTACGAGTAAATTAGACCTTCTCGGAAAAATTATACCAGAAAATTTACGGCTTGAGTATGAATTGTGGTCAGAGAAAATCCAACTAGGACGCTATATCCTCAATTTGGAAATTGATCATTGAACATCAGTTATCAGTTATCAGTTATCAGTTGTTATTTTCCCCTACTGCTCCCTACAACCTATTCCTTACTGATAATTAGGTTCGTTTCCTGATTTCCATTTAATATTGCAACCAATACTCGGTTTTTGTTCATTTGTAATTGCTTGATCAGCCAACACACCTTCAATCGCTGCTCGCAAATCTGCACCTGTTACTGGTTTGTTGTTACTGGGGCGGCTATCATCTAATTCTCCGCGATAAACTAGTTTTCTTTCCTGATCAAATAGAAAAAAATCAGGTGTGCAAGCTGCTGTGTAAGCTTTCGCTATTGCTTGGGTTTCGTCGTAGCACAAAGGAAACTTAAATTCCAACTCAGTGGACATTTCTTTCAATGATTCCGGTGCATCATCTGGATAATTTTGAGCATCATTAGCACTAATACCTATAATCCCTAAATCGGTGTTGAAGTAATCCTTTCCTAATTGTGCTAATTCTGTTTGAATATGCTTTACAAATGGACAGTGCCGACAAATAAACATCACTAACAGTGCTTTCTTATTTGCAAAACTAGCTAGTGAAATTATTTCTCCAGATCCAACTTCTGGTAGATGAAAATCTAGTGCTTTTATTCCTAGAGATAACATCGTTGAAGCAGTTAGAACCATAGTTTCCCCCCTGTGCCTAATACTTATAACATAGCATTAAATTGCCTCAGAAGTTCCCAAAATTAAAGACGGAAAAATTCCTGTCTATCTGGTTTATGATATTTTATATAACGTATAACGCAATTTTGAATGATTTTTACAGTCTTGCTAAAAGACCTAAAGCACCGTGTCCTGTCAATACTTCTAATGCTATCAAAGATACAAATCCAATCATTGCTAGCCGACCATTAAGTAGTTCTGCATAGGTTGTGAATCCTGTGTGTTCGCCTTGTTAGTCTACATATATCTTTGGCTCAACTGCAAAGTTATTCATTTTACCTTGGTCGTTTATCATATAACCGCTTACACGCATGATTTTATTTCCATAATTCTGCGTATGTCAAGACATATAACAATTGAATTAATACTTGTAAAGTATTTTCAGCTACCACCAAGTTTCACCAGTTTGCAGTATAACTGCTTACATTAAAGATGGTATTGAGATCCAGGTCTGATGCAAATGGCATATTACTAAGGTGCGTCAGACCTAGAAATTACTTAGTATCAAGAGATTTTCGACATCTGACGTACCCTACAAGCGACTTGAGTATGACACTTGCATAAATCTTTAGATAGAATCTAAGTTGCTAAATAAAAGTTAAGTTTTGTAAAAATAAAAATATTGATCTATCAGAGTAATGTTATTTTAATAAAATTTTACTTTTAGCTAAAAATGACACACACAGGTCAAACAACTCAATTTCGTTACACAGCCCAACATAAGCCTAACCAGTTGATTTATGGAAATGGGCAAACAGCAGTAATTACAGGGTGGACAGTCAAGCAAGCGATCGCTAAACACCTGCAACCCTCAGATTACGCTGTTATCGGTCAGTTGTACTCTCCCACCAGAGGGATAAATTTACTCATCCGTAATTTATTATTAAATCCCCATGTTCGTTATTTAGTAATTCTTAACGCCACCAAAGAAGATAAAAACGCAGGTGCTTCTCAATGCTTACTAGACTTTTTTCACAATGGTGTTGAAGAAAGTTTAAGTGACACCGGACGTCAATCCTGGAAAATTCTTTCTGCCATTCCTGGTTATATTGAAATTGATATTGATATTAATTCCTTAGAAAAACTCAGACATTCAATAGAAGTTCAAGAAGCTAAATCAATTACAGAAGCAGTTAATTTAGTTAGAAAGTTCACTCAAAGAGAAATAATTGAGCCTTGGGGATTTCCATTAGAATTTCCCATGTCTACCGTTGAACCCACAGTTTTACCTGGTTCACGTTATGGACATCGCATAGAAGGTAAAACCATAGCTGAAACTTGGGTAAAAATCATTCATCGCATTAAAACCACAGGCACAATAAGACCAACCGGCTATGATGGCAAATGGCAAGAATTAATAGATTTGATGGCAGTTATCACTGATGAACCTGCTGATTTCTACTTTCCTAAACCAAATTATTTACCAGTTGATAGAAGCTTTTTAGGAGAATATATTTCTCAAATTTTAGATGATTCACCTAATCGTGAAGGAGTGAAATATACCTATGGTCAACGTTTGCGTTCTTGGTTTGGACGAGATCAAATTGAGCAGGTAGTTAATAAATTAATTGGAGAAATTGATGCAGCTAGTGCAGTCATGACATTATGGGATGTAAAAGATCATGATAAAGGTGGTAGTCCTTGTTTGAATCATATTTGGTTGAGAGTTGTTGATAGTGAATTATCACTAACTGCGACTCTCAGAAGTAATGATATGTTTGCCGCTTGGCCTGCAAATGCAATGGGATTAAGAGCTTTGCAAAAACATATTAGAGATAAAATTGCTAAACGTTCTGAATATGATTTGAAAATGGGACCACTAATAACTCTGAGTCAGTCGGCTCATATATATGATGATACTTGGAGCAATGCGGAACAACTGATTCAACAACAATATGTGGCTATTTGCAGGAACATAGATTACTATGATCCCGCAGGAAACTTCTTAATTGAAATTGCAGATGGTCAAATTGTTGTTACACATACAACCCCCGGTAGTGGGGAGATTGTCAGTTGCTACTATGGTAAAAATGCTCTGAAATTAATCGGAGAAATTTGTGCTGCTTCCCCTGCAATACGTCCAGATCATGCTGCATATTTAGGTATGGAATTGCAAAAAGCCGCAGACTGTATTAAACTTGACAAGTTATATATTCAAGATAGGTAACCGCTAATAAGCAACCTTGTTGGGAATGGTTTTACAAAATTCTAATGATATCTAAAGCTCAGGGAGTATTTCATGTGAGTTTTGAGTGATTAGGATATTATTAGGGAGCTTGGTAAAGGAATAGTTTTTCATCCTCTTAAACCAGGTAGCATTAAAGCCTGTGATTTATGTCTAACGGCTAGTGAGTATGCTTATGCAATTGGACTAAAAAAAATGCTTACCAATAGATAAAGAAGCAAGGCAAGATAACCCTAACGAAGAACAGAAGTTTTTCTACATACCGCCAAAAGATACTACTCTGGTATGGACTGATGAATCTCTCTGGCTTAGTAATCTATTTCGAGGTCCACTTTATTCTATGGTTGATAGAGTTTCAGTTGGTTTAGAACATATTGGTACAAGAGTAAATCCTAACTGGTCAGGTGTTCTTTGTATAGCCATTCATAATTTTTCAGAGGAAGCCATTAGAGTTAATGTAAGAGATGTTCAAAACCCAATTGCCTATTTGGCTATTGAAAAATTAAGTTCTAAAACCTTAACTGAAGCCAATTCAGATAATCCCGCAATACTAGATGTACTTCGTGGACAGCGTCATCGTAATGAAATTGATGATTATTTTAATCACAGAGAAAATAGTTGGATGAGAGATAATACTCGACTCCTAAAGAAACTGATTCTGGAATCAGAATAGTATAAAAAACTTAAAGTAGGTATTCAAGATACATTGCTTAGTTTTTTAGGTTCAGATGAGCAGGTAAGATGGACAGCACTAAGTGCAATTGCAGCCTTGTTAGCGGTAATTATTTCGGCTATTGCCCTATTTAAACCTTCATCTTTATATACCTCGAGCTTAAATATGTTTCTTACACAGATAAAAACACAAATTAATCCAATAGTTAATTCAGCCACACGCAGATAAAAATAATAACCTCTATTTTTTGCAGAAAGATATTGATAATTTGAATCACTGATTTTTGTGAGAAAACTGAGTTGTCTGTTATTGTGCTAAAAGGTAAGTAGTAGAAATGTATAAAGTGTATGTGTTCGGTGCACTGAGTTATGTAAAAAATCCAGCAGAAACTAAAGCATGTTATGACAAAATAGGCTTGGTTCGTGAAGAAATTTGTCTTCAAGCTTATGTACCATATTTACAAACTGATCTAGTAAATAATCCTGATATTACTCCTCGTGAAGTTTTCGATCAAGATAAGCATCAGGTCAGCATATCAGACTTGATTATTGCTTATCTTGGTTTCCTTTCTTTCGGTGTAGGAATGGAATTAGCTTATGCAGAAAATAACAAAATTCCTATCATTCTTATGTACGAAAAAGGTAAAAGGATATCAAGATTTCCTCGTGGTATTCCCACTGTGATTGCTGAGATTCAATGTAATGACTGTGAAGATACTTTACATCAATTAAAATCCGTTTTATTAAAGTGGAAAGAATAGCGTCTAAGATTTTTGTTGTCACTAAAGTAGTAGAATAAAGTTTAAAATTAACAAACTATGCAGGATATTGACCCATCTAACCAATACCATCAAAGACCAACTTGGGATGAATACTTTCTCATGTTGGCTAAACTAGCAGCGACTCGCTCAACTTGTATAGCTTTTCCAGTGGGTGCTGTAATTGTTAAAAATAAGCAAGTTGTAGCCACAGGTTATAATGGTGCACCATCTGGTTCAGCCCATTGTACATCTCAAGGATATTGCTATCCAGGGCTAACTAGTTGTGATGCCAGTAAGAAATTACCATCAAGAGCTGTACACGCGGAAGCAAATGCGATCGCACAAGCCGCAAAGTATGGTATATCTACAGATGGTGCTAGTATATATGTAACCTTGGAACCTTGTTTATCTTGTTTAAAGTTAGTTATCTCCGCTGGAATTAAAGAAGTATTTTATGAAACTCCTTTTAATAGTAGAGAAAAAGCCTTAGTTAGAGATTCATTCGTCAACGAAGGTTTAGTTACTATCAATCACGTTAAGCTTTCTGAAATTATAGCCCAAAAAGCAGCTTCGTTTTTGCTAACCTCCACATCCATAAGTAATATGCGTATATTACAAAGTTCCCAGGAAAAGCTTTTGTAATTTAGCCTACATTAGCCCATATCATTACTTAAATGGCTTTGAGCGTACATCTTGAGTTAAAACGAGCGCGGCAGGGTTCGAACCTGCGACCGATTGCTTAGAAGGCAATTGCTCTATCCACTGAGCTACGCGCCCAAGACCAAATATCTGGCTTCTCAAAAAGCCATCATACACCATGATATCTCTTTTTCCTAGTAACAAGCAAGATAAAATTAAAAATTTTACAATATCAACACTAATTCCTTAGTCGTTAGTCAGTCGATGTACACTAAGAACTAACCAAATGGGAGATTTCAGATATATTGTGATGTCAAGGGGTAATTTGCTCATATCAACATAATAATGCCATTTTCTGCATAAGTTCTTAAAGCATTTGGCAATTGCCTAATTTTACCCCACCATAATATAAATAATTATACTTTTGGCAATCTTGCCCAAGTCCATGACATATCCCTTGTCAAAACAGCCCCTGTGAGGAGTTATTTGCTAGTGCCATGTTTATTCTTAAACGCCAGGATGTTGAAATATCAACAATTCAGCACCCAACGCGGGATCAGCAGGTGCCGATCCTCCATTATCAGGGGCAAACTTTTCGCCTGATAAGTGTTTTCAAAGGCAGTCAAGAGGTTGAAGCCAAAGCTTTATGGAGATCCCTCACAGACAATCGTGGTAAAGCCTGTGTCTTACTAGAAGAACCAGAACGTTATAGCGTCTGGGGTAAAATCCGCTTGGAAAAGCTAGAAGATGATACAGGTAGCCATAGCAACACAGAAATTTTGACGTTGGCTAGTATTCTACTGCTGCAAGCCGTTTATCTAGACATTGAAGATTTATTAGGCAATCGGCAAGCTAGTTTTTTTGAAAAAGAGATAACGGGGATATTACAACAAAAGCAATTTCCTCAAGCGTCTTCTTTAGAGTCAGCCAAATCTATGATAACTGTCGAGCCTTCACAAATGCCCAAATTGCCTACTTGGCAAGAAACTCATGTGATTATTCTCCTGGAAGACCTATATCGACTAGGAAAAACATATTTTGGTGATACCAACTTTGCCCATCAATTAGAGGATCGATTACAAGATATGCCAGAAGAAGAGCGATTAGTATTTATAGCTTGGTTAAATCAATCTCCACTAGGTAAACTTTGGCAGTAGCATGGATATTATTTGCTGAGGAACCATCCATTGGTGCTGGTTTTGGTGAAAAATCCTATGCTCTATCTAGTCAACTGTTGTCTGTAACACAATTAATTCCGCCAAAAATATTACTAAAGTGCATTTACCTAGTTGAAACCTATGAGTAAATCTTACGACAATTCGTACCTTTCAAAGTCCATTTTCTCTACTCCAAACATCATCTTGCTTTGCATTAGCTGGTCTGTGTTAGCTCTGTTATACTTTTTGTTGTTTAGCGCCAAAATACCAGGGTCAAATAACACAGAAATCCGTGGTAATTGGTACGTCTTAGGAACAAATATTTTTGAAGCTTTGGCTTACTTGGGTGCAGGTGTATTATGTTTAAGAAACTGGCGCAGCACTCAAATTGTCAGTAGTCGAAAGGTTTGGCTCTTGATCGGCTTGGGTATGATTGCTTATTGCGTTGGAGGCATATTTTTCGGCTACACAGAAGTAGTGTTAAAGCAAGATCCAGAAGTGTCCCTAGGGGATGTGTTTTTTGTACTGACTTACTTATTTCTGGGTGCTGGTATGGGTTTAGCTTTGTTTTCACGGCGCATCAATCTGGAAAGATGGCAGTGGCTGATTGTAGCCTCAATTGGAGTGTTAGGAAGTTTTGTAGCCTGGTCGATTTCTCAGACAAATAAGGGACCGACAGAGGGACTTGCTCCTATTTATCAACGAATTGCTTTTGTTTTGAATTGGTTTTATATAGTTAGTGATGTACTGCTATTAATTATTGCGACTATTATGTTGCTGGCTTTTTGGGGAGGAAAAGTTTCTCTCTCCTGGAGAATGATTGCAGCGGCGGCATTTTCGCTATACATTGCAGATATGTGGTTTAAATATGCCACTAATTATCTTCCAGATTATCAAAGTGGAGACATACTAGAAGTGTTCTGGGTATTTAGTGGAGTGTTATTTGGTATGGGTGCTGCTTTGGAATATGAAGCATCATTAAGCCTTAAGCGACGTACAAGTGGACGCAGACGAACTTAGCAAATTTTGGTGTCTACCGTGAGAAAATTAACAGATTCTGACAAACAAGAAATTCTCAAGTTATATAGAGAGAGTGCTGAAACTACTTCGACTTTGGCAGAACGCTATGGAGTGAGTAACTCAACAATTAGCAGACTGCTCAAAAGTACCTTACCTGAAGAAGATTACGAATACCTTGTTTCTTTAAAACGTGCTGCTAGAACCCCTGAAGGCAGAGCACAGGTAAGTTACGAGCAGTTACCTCTGTTGAGTCAACCACAGATAGAGAGAGCAGCTCTAAGCAGCGATACACCCCGCTTAGAGTTGCTTCATCTTGAACCAGAGAAGCCAGCGATAGAAGAAATTCCTAAGTCTGAGACGATTCCACCACCCATTCCGGCTATTAGACGGGTGAAAACACGCTCCTCAGCGACGGAAAAACAAGGGACAGAAAAACCAGGGACGGAAAAACTAGGGACGGAAAAACCGAAACTACCAGTAGTTAAAGAAATAGAAATCGTCAGACATAGACCGACTGAACTCCCCAGCATCCCTAGAACAATTCTAGAGGATGAAGAGCCGGAGGTAAGCGTTATTGGAGATTTATTCGACGATGATTTGCTGGATGAGTCTGATGATTTGGATGATTTAGATGACGATTTGTATGAAGATGATGAGGACTTTGAGGATGAAGACTTTGAGGAGCAAAAACCCTTATTCACAAAACGTAGACCAGGGGAAGTAGCTGTTCAAGTTTTACCTTTGTCTGTGGCACATTTGCCGAGAACTTGCTATTTGGTAATTGACCGTTCTGCGGAATTAATTACCAGACCACTCAAGGATTTTGGGGATTTGGGTCTGATTCCTACTATCGAAACTCAACAGAAAACTCTGCCAGTTTTTGATAATCATCGAGTTGCTAAACGCTTCTCTACTAAGCGTGATCGCGTGATTAAAGTTCCTGACAGTAGAATGCTGCATAAGGCTAGTACCCATCTACAAGCAAAAGGCATCACCCGACTGTTGATTGATGGCCAGGTTTACTCCTTGTCTCTAGTTTAGCAAAGATGCAGCAACCAACTGATTATGGTGTAGTATTGGTGACAGTTGCTTCTGAGCAGGAAGCTAAAGCTATCGCATAAGCAGTTGTCGAAGCTAAACTTGCGGCTGCGGTCAGTCTGTCACCTATCCACTCTATTTACAGATGGCAAGGAGAAATCCACAAGGAGAATGAATGGCAGTTGGTGATGAAAACAAATTTGGCGCTATTCTCAACTTTAGAAGCCAAAATCACAGAACTCCATTCTTATCAACTCCCAGAAATCATTGCTCTAACGATTCTACTCTCTAGTCCTACCTACCAAAAATGGATCAGTTAACAATGCAAATAGAGTGAGTATTCTTCCTCAGATCAGTCTAGCAGGTAGTAAAACACCCGTAACGAACGACAGAAACACCCCTTTCCCTACACCCTGATTTAGAGTGCCTTACCTAGACGATTTGCCAAGTCTATAATGTCCGACTTGCGGGCAATTTGATCCAGCCATTCGGTAGGAATATTTGCCACACCGTAATGAATTCCCGCTAAACCACCAGTTACCGCTGCAGTAGTATCCGTATCCCCCCTAAGTTGACAGATGTGAGTACAGCTTGGGCATAGTATGAGCTATTTAATAAACACCATAAAGATGCTTCCAGGGTGTCAATCACATAACCGCCAGAGTTAATATCTTCGATGGATATTCGGGCAATTTCATCACTGAAAACTCTATCAAAATGGGGTTTCTCTAAAGCATATTCACTACTATAATAAAGGGGTTGAAAATAAAGGGGTTGAATCTTGTCTAAGCCTTGCAAATAAGCGGCTTTGCGTTTCAGTGCTGCCAATAACTGCACGGCAATACTAATATAAATCCCACAAGCCATTTGGGAACGTAGATGGGCGTGAGTAATGGAAGAAACTTGATGTACTCGTTCTATCAATTCCTGGAAAGTCCAAGTCTGATAAAAATAAGCCATTGGCAAAATTCGTATCAAAGAACCATTGCCATTACTATTTTCACCAGTACCTCCTGCTTTTAGAGGTGATACACCTTAATGCCAATTAACAATAGCTTGTCTTGTAGTGCCACCAATATCGAAGACTTCACCGTGAGCGCCCCAGTAACCTTCTTTATACCAACGCCAGAAGGACTTGGCTATAGCATGGAGAGAAAAGCCCTCACAAAGACATTCTGCTAAACACAAAGTTAGTGAACTGTCATCTGACCAAGTTCCGGGTGGTTGATCCCACCTACCATAACCCAACATTGATGTGACTGGAGATTTTAGGCGTTCAGCACGGCTTGTAAACTCCACGGGTACACTCAATGCATCTCCGACACATATACCCATTCAACCCGACAATACGTTTTCAGTCGTTACCATGATTCAATTTCCAGGAAAATTGCCAAAATCTAAATCTCTGAATCTGGAATACTAGGCTCTAGATGTGTAATTATGATTGTTCATTCAAAATGATTCAAAAATTTACTTCTCCCACTTAATATTCAATAGATTGCATCAATAAGAAGAATGACTGTAGTAAATTTTAAAATCATCTGGAACATTTTTAGCTGATATTCGAACTACAATTTATAAAACTTCTAGAATTGGGTGAAAATTATGAAACACTTTCTCAAGTCTTTAGTTACAATTTCTGCTTTATCTTCCTTAGTAGTTGTTCCTACATTTCTGTCTGTTGGTAGAGCTGCTGCTGAAACACAAAAAGGCACAGATGCTAGTTATATTGGTGCTGGTGTAGCTGCTGGTGTTACCAATGGTGGAAAAAGTGGTGATGCGGCTACCTTTGGTGGAAGTATTACAGGTCGTGTCAAATTGGGCAATACTCCTTTTTCTGCACGGGGTAATGTCCTTTGGAATGATGAAACCAGTGCGATCATTCCTGAAGTTTCTGTAGATTTACCCATTGCTAATAAAACAAATGGCTTTATCACTGGTGGCTATTCTTTTGTAGAGTCAGATGGTAAACCAACTCCCATTGGTAACAGAGATGCTGTAGTTGTAGGTGCAGGGGTGGAATCTGAAGTTACTAAAAATTTCCTAGTCTACACTAACGCTAAAGTAGGACTCGGTGCTTACCAAAATAGTGATGCTTCTGCTGTTAGCATCAATAGTGGTATCGGCTATCGTTTTCGCTAAAAAATTAGCTGAGTTGCTAACTCAGTCTGATAGAATATCTATCGTCAGTAAGTTGGTGCAATTCAAGTTTATAGATACTGTTGACAACAAATATGTATCTTTATAATCTTAGGTCAACAGGAGAAAGCAACAATACGTTGTGTTTAATTACACCTATTTACTGTTGATGCTGGTTTGATTAAGTGCTACATCACTAATAAAGCCAGCATTTCACAGTGTTAAGAATAAATTATTCTTCATAATTCCGACCGGATTTTCGGTATTCTACCAGCTGAATAAGGTATTTTTCAATTCGTAAATTTGGCTTTAACTCGTGCATTATTGAGAAACATACTACTGTAATGGTTAACACTGCTCCTACCTCTCTGACCAACCGCAAGCCTTCCAAAGTTGAAGGTATCAAAGAAAATAGTGATTTTTTGCGTGAACCTGTAGCAACAGAAATTCTTCAGGATACAACCCACTTTAGTGAAGATGCGGTGCAGATTCTGAAGTTTCATGGGTCTTATCAACAGGATAACCGTGATAATCGTGCTAAGGGACAGGAGAAAGACTACCAAATGATGCTGCGGACAAAAAATCCTGGTGGGTTAGTACCACCCCAGCTTTATTTGGCTTTGGATAAGTTGGCGGATGAATATGGTAATCATACGTTAAGAGCTACAACTCGTCAGGGTTTTCAGATTCACGGGATTTTGAAAAAGAATCTGAAAAGTACGATCGCTACAATTGTTGGACACTTGGGTTCAACGTTGGGTGCTTGTGGTGACATCAACCGCAACGTTATGGCTCCCGCTGTACCTTTTAAAAATCGCCCAGAATATATGTATGCTTGGGAATATGCCCAAAATATCGCTGATTTGCTCTCACCCCAAACTGGTGCTTATTATGAGATTTGGTTGGATGGGGAAAAAGCCATTAGTGCGGAAGAGCATCCAGATGTGAAAGCAGCTAGGGAAAAGAATGGTAATGGGACAATCATTCATGATTCCGTAGAACCAATTTATGGTACTCACTATATGCCCCGCAAATTTAAAATTTGCGTGACTGTTCCTGGTGATAATTCCGTCGATTTGTATTCCCAAGATTTGACTTTGGTCGTAATGACCAATAAGAAAGGGGAACTCCAAGGTTTTAATGTTTTTGCGGGTGGTGGTTTAGGAAGAAACCACAATAAAGAAGAAACCTTTGCGCGACTAGCTGACCGAATTTGCTATGTGGTTAAAGATGATATTTATGATATCGTTAAAGCGATTGTTGCCACTCAGAGAGATTATGGTGATCGCACAGACCGAAGACACGCCAGATTAAAATATTTAATCAATGATTGGGGTATAGATAAATTCCGCGCTAAAGTCGAAGAATACTTTGGTAAATCTGTCGAACCGTTTAAAGAATTACCCAAGTTCAAATATCAAGATTTCCTGGGCTGGAATGAACAGGGCGACGGTAAACTATTCATAGGGATTTCCATTGATAATGGTCGGGTAAAAGATGAAGGTAAATTTCAACTGAAAACCGCTTTGCGGTCAATTGTTGAACAATTTAACTTACCCATCCGCCTCACACCTAACCAAAACCTGATTTTTTACGATATTCTTCCAGAAGATAAAGAAGCCATTCAAGAGATTCTCGACAAGTGTGGTATTATGGTTGACCCTACGCAAATCGCAGCCTTAAACCGCTATGCTATGGCTTGTCCCGCTTTACCTACTTGCGGTTTAGCGATTACGGAATCAGAAAGGGCAATTCCTAGAATTTTAGAAAGAATCCGGGGTTTATTAGATAAACTAGGTTTACAAAAAGACCATTTTGTGGTAAGGATGACTGGTTGCCCTAACGGTTGCGCTCGTCCCTATATGGCAGAATTAGGGTTTGTGGGTAGTGCGCCGGAATCTTATCAAGTTTGGTTGGGTGGTTCACCAGATCAAACACGGTTGGCACAACCTATCATTGAAAAATTACACGACAATGATATAGAAAGCTTTTTGGAGCCAATTTTTGTCTTGTTTAAGAAGTCGCGGAAGGGTAAAGAGAGTTTTGGTGATTTTTGCGATCGCACAGGTTTTGATGCTATCCGCGAATTTTCAGATCACTACACACCGGGAGTACCTACCAGTAGCGGTAAATCTCGTCATCGGGTGAGTTTGCGAGATGATGTTTATCTGCAACTTAAGGAAACAGCAGAAAAGCAAGATCGGCCAATGACTGAGTTGGTAGATGACGCTTTAGATAAGTATTTCCAAAGCCTATAGAAGGATATTTTCACGCAAAGATGCAAAGGCGCAAAGTTGTTTTTATGGTTTTTGCGTGAGATTAAATTAAAGTAACTGGGTTTTATTTACTCCAATCAATCTATCTATAATATTGGCAATAGCACTAAGAGGCAAGGTAATGGATTCGGAAAAACACAATCAAGAACAAAGTATCATAGAGATAATCAAATCTGGTGAATTAAATAGTATTTACTTCAAAGAGTTTACTATTGGAGTATCTAAAAATGATATTTTAATTTGATTAAGACGCAATGGAAAAGCAGAAGCGGTACTCAATGCTTCTGTAAGATAATTAGATGAAGCTTTGAAAGAATTTGAAGAGAAAACAAATCAAAAGATCCCAACTTTCAGATGAGATTGAAAAATTAATGGAAGAGTAAGATGGAACTAACCCCCAGTAATCAAAAATATCAAGAGTACCTCAGTCCCTCTTTGTTTTCAGAAGAACCAAAATTTTTTATAGAAAAAAACATCTTTTGGGATTTGGTGTATTCAATGAAAACAAAGAAAATAAAATTTCACTAACAACCAACAAATCAATAAACATAATTGAAGAATATAAACCTGATAATCTCAAAAAACAAACTAAGAGATTGATTCAAATAGATGAAACAGATAAATTATCGAGCTTTGAATAAATACTAGAATATGGTATTTATATTATTTTATAATATGGTATTAATATTAATATATTTTATATTTTTGAAAAATAATTATCTTTTAAACCGGATTAGCGAATTAAAATATTTGTGCGATTCAGAAGAAGATTCTCATATTTCTTTGGAATCATTTAAAGGAATGTTTTTATTTATTGAAACCATTGGAAATATTTCTAAACCTAGTAGTTTCACAGTAAGTGAAAGTGGATTCTTTTATTGAGAATGGGAAAGAGATAGAAACAACTCAATAACTGTGCGGTTTAAAAAAGATTACTTTTTAGAGTATGTTATTCTTAAGCCCAGTTCGCATATACATAAACGAATTGTTTTGAACGTTTCTATGTATATTATGGATATGATTAAATTTCTTAATACTTTAAATGTGAAAATATATGATGAAATATAAAAATAAAAATTACAGAAATCGAAATTGCTAATATTACCCGCTATTGTAAACCCCGAACTCTAGATAATGGAATGCCACATAATGGAATGCCACAAAGTTCTGCTTTTGCAAGACGATAGGGAGAAGCATTTTTGTCTGTTTATTTACTGGATTTTTTTCAAAAAGAAACTGAACTAGAGAATGTGATAGAACTCAAAAAATATATGAAATAAAAAACAACTTTTAATTGTAAACCTAATGGTTCTTTTCCTGTTTTGAACATACAACAATCTAAATAATATATATTTGAAGAAATATCATCACAAATTTACCATGGAGAAAAAGATCTGCCTCATTGTGGTATTTTCCATGATGCTAATGATCTTTTAATTGCCAAGTTACTGGCTCAATGCGTTTAGAACAATTAAATCATTAAAGATATCTCCAACTCAATAAGTTCAACTTAATCACAATCTAAAAAATCACAAAATGTCTTTGGTTAGTGATCCCCCTTCTCTTAGAGGGTATTTGAAAAGTCATGCTGTAGCGTGCTTACCGCAGGGTACGTAGCGCAGCGAAGTTAAGCATCTTAGATTAATTGATCCAAACCTAGATCCTAGAGCCTCCGGCACGCTTCGCGTTCACGTAGTGTCCCGAAGGGATAAGTTCCGCTTTGCTCCATTCAGAATGACAAATTATACCTTTTCTAACCTTTCAAACATCCTCTTAGAGAAACTTCGCAGACAATATGACAATATTGTGATCGCAGATAATCTCGAAAAGAAGAATCTGTTTATTTAAGCGGCTAACTTACCCCAACCAATGTAAGGTAATTTCGCTGCTATTGCTTTTACCTGTTCTGCATTGGCTACCAACTGTCCGCAAGCGTCCCAAGTTCCAGAAACAAAAGCTGTTCTTGTTCCCTCACCCATTACGACTGGGGTGGTAAAATCTCCAATTTGTACTTGCAAATTTTCCACATCTATGGTAATATGTTCCTCAGGATTGGCTGTTACCAACTCTTGCAGCTGTTTGACTGTTTCGCCCGGTCCCGTTACGCATGGTATCCCCATTGCGAGGCAGTTACCAAAGAAGATTTCCGCGAAACTTTCACCAATAACGGCTTTTATTCCCCATTTGGCTAAGGCTTGGGGCGCGTGTTCTCTTGATGAACCACAGCCAAAGTTCCGGTTAACTATTAAGACTTTTGCCCCTTGATATTGGGTTTGGTCAAATGGGTGTTCACCGTTTAAAGCTTTTCTATCGTCGATAAATACGCCTTCTCCTAAGCCATCAAAGGTGACTGCTTTTAGGTAGCGGGCGGGTATAATTCTGTCTGTGTCGATGTCGTTACCAATGAGAGGAACGGCGTTACCAGAGATTTGTTTTACTTCACTTACCATAGTTTTAAGAAAAAATAAACCACGAAGGCACAAAGAACACGAAGGAAGAAGAGTTTAAGAAAGTATCTTCACTCCCCTCCTGGCTGGAGGGGTTGGGGATGGGGTCAAAGCAATTCCCGCACGTCGGACACCTCCCCCTTAATAGCGGCTGTAGCTACCATTGCGGGACTCATGAGTAGGGTACGACCGGAAGCAGAACCTTGTCTTCCTTTAAAGTTGCGGTTGGAGGAGGAGGCGCTAATTTGTCTACCTTGGAGTTTGTCGGGGTTCATGGCTAAACACATGGAACATCCTGGTTCTCTCCATTCAAAACCCGCTGCGAGAAATATTTTATCTAGTCCTTCGGCTTCGGCTTCTTTTTTGACTCTCTCTGAACCGGGAACGACGAAAGCTTTCACACCCTCTGCTACTTTGCGACCTTGGGCAATTTTAGCGGCTTCTCGTAAGTCGCTAATGCGTCCGTTCGTGCAGCTACCTATGAAGCAAACGTCAATTTTTGTTCCTTGGATGGGTTGACCGGGGTATAAGTCCATGTAGCGATATGCTTCTTCGGCTACAAAGCGGTCTTCTTCTAAGAGTTCTTCGGCTGTGGGAACTTTTTGATCTACCCCAATTCCTTGACCTGGTGTAATTCCCCATGTGACTGTGGGGGGAATGTATTCGCCATTAAATACTACTACATCATCATATTCAGCATCGGTATCACTCCGTAGGGATTCCCACCAAGTAACGGCTTGTTCCCAATCGGCATCTTTAGGGGCGAAGTCTCTATTTTTTAAATAGTCGTAGGTAATATGATCGGGGTTGACGTAACCGCATCTTGCACCACCTTCTATCGCCATGTTGCAAATGGTCATCCGTTCTTCCATGTTCATTTGTGCAAAGGTTGTTCCTGCAAATTCGTAAGCGTAGCCTACACCACCTTTTACGCCTAATTTGCGAATGATGTGTAAAATTAGATCTTTGGCGTAAACTCCGGGTTTTAAGTTGCCGTTAACTTCGATTTTGCGGACTTTGAGTTTAGATAATGCTAGGGTTTGCGAGGCGAGAACATCGCGAACTTGGCTTGTACCAATACCAAATGCGATGGCACCAAAGGCACCATGACTGGATGTATGGCTATCTCCACAAGCTATAGTCATTCCCGGTTGAGTTAGTCCCAGTTCGGGGGCAATGACGTGAACTATGCCTTGATTTCCTGAACCAATATTGTAAAAAATTATCTCATTTTCTTGACAACTCTTTTCTAAAGCCTGGATCATTTCTTCGGCGATACTGTCCACAAAGGGACGGGCTTGATTTTCTGTAGGAACGATATGATCAACTGTCGCTACTGTGCGTTGTGGAAATAAAATTTTTAAACCCCTTTCTTTGAGCATAGCAAAGGCTTGGGGACTAGTAACTTCATGGATGAGATGGAGTCCAATAAATAGTTGCGTTAGTCCTGATGGAAGTGTCCCAACGGTGTGGAAGTCCCAAACTTTGTCAAACAGAGTTCCCTTGCTCATACTGAAATCTATGTTAAAGGAGTCGGATTTTTGATTTTATCAGAAAATCGCTCAGGCTATCGGTAAAGCTATAGGAATTTGACTTTTCTTCAATCTAAAGGTTACTTCGTCTGCTATGTATTTGCTGGCTTTATCTGTCTAATGGGAATCTCAATCACAAATTCTGTTCCTTTTTCAGGTTCAGAAATACACTCGATCTTTCCTTTATGCTTATCTACTATAATCTGGTAACTAATAGATAATCCTAATCCAGTACCTTTACCTACAGGTTTAGTAGTAAAAAACGGTTCAAACAATTTATTTTTAACTGTTTCTCCTATTCCTATGCCATTATCTTGAATGTTGATAATTACGTTTTCTTCATTTTTTACTTGAGTATGAATAATAATTGAACTCAAGTGTTTTTTAATATCTTTACAAGAGTCTATTTCCTGTTGACGCAAAGCATCAATAGCGTTCACAATAATATTCATAAATACCTGATTTAATCCTCCTGCATAACATTCAATAAGAGGTAAATTTCCATAGTCTTTAATAATTGTAATTTCCTGCTGTTCCTCCTGACCCTTAATAATATCCTGCAAAATTAACAGTGTACTATCAAGCCCTTCATGAATATTAACAGGCTTCATTTCAGCTTCATCAAGACGCGAAAAATTCCGTAAACTTAAGACAATCTCACGGATACGTTCAGCACCAACTGCCATAGAGGATAATATTTTGGGCAGATCATCAATCAGAAAATCTAATTCTATCTCCTCAATCAAAATATTTATTTCTGGATTGTAATTAGAATTTTCTTGTCGGTATCGGTTAATCAAAGTTAATAAATTTTGAGTGTATTCCCTAACGTGAATCAAGTTGCCATAAATGAAATTAACAGGATTATTAATCTCATGAGCAACACCAGCAACTAACTGACCTAGTGAGGACATCTTTTCAGTTTGAATCAGTTGTACTTGAGTCTGCTGAAGTTCTTGTAGTGTCTTTTGTAATTGAAGATTTTTCTGGTTTAAGCTTGCCGTTCGGGTTGCAACTTGCATTTCTAACATATAATTAGTTTCTTCTAGGGCAGCTTGAGCATTTTTTTTAGCTTTTAAATATTCTTGCAATAAACGTAATACTAAAATCCATATTGGGATAAGTATTGTTAAACTGATAATAGAACCTAAAATAGCCCAAATCATTCCTTGCCGATATTCAGCAACTTTTTGTTCCAATGCAAGTGATATATTCTTATTCCTTTTAGCAATACCATCAGTATAAATCTGTTTCTGAGTTTCGTATTTACGGCTCGATAATATTTTTTGTGCAGCTTGTTTTTGATTTTTATTAACTAAATCAAAAGATTGATATTCCATGGCAATTAACTGCTGATTAGCAATATCAATCCTTTGAGCATTCTGGTCTTTATATGTTTCAGGAGCTACTTTAATAGCTTCTTTAATTGCCAGATCAAGTTTAGGTTCAAATTGGCGATATCTTTTTTCCCAAATAATATTACCTGTAGCCGCATTCATCCGGGCTGACATGGTTAATACTTCATCCAAATAAGTAATTTCACTACTTAGTTTTTGGAGATAAAATTCCTGTTTAGCAATATTGTTGAAGTTATAATATGCTTGCCAGTTGAGCCAAACTTGAGGAATAAATAATAGTAATGTTAGCAACACTGTCAGACTTACTAACTGAGAAGGAGTAAATTTAAGCTTATAAAATAAATGCATTTTTCTACCTTTACAGCACTTTGCTCAACGGTTCGGTACAATATTAAACCCTATAACCCTTACTCTATAAGCATTTTAGATATTTAGGTGTGTTCATTTTATATGTAAAGTGCTGTATATATAGTAACTGTAGATAAGTTATTTAACAGAATTAATTACACAATTTAAACCCTTTTGGGGAATTAAAAATTCAAAAAAGGTCATTGCAACAGGATTTACGCACTTTGACCAAAAAACTTTCATTCTGAATGTAGCGTCAGCAAAATGGAGAATCGCTGATATACTTCCCTACCCTGCATTTTTCTCAGTATGACAAAAATATTTTGTGTATCCCCTGCTGATTGAGTCAATAAGATTTATTTTTGTGCTTTGCATAGCGGCTTTAATCATCTTTGGGAGTTTAGATTTACTAGTTTTAGCTTAATATACGGTGATTAAGCAATAAAAAACCCCGGTGAAACTGACCGAGGCTGATTAGGAGAAATAAGAATGACGATTAGATTCCAATACCGAAGCTGAAAAAATTTAAAACATCTTAGCTAACACCAAACGCGATTAAAACTATAGATGTTACGAATAAAACTGCTAATGCACCTTGAAAAAGGTAGCGGCTTTGCTGTTCAGGTGAAGGATATTCAGCGTAGTACAGTTTTGGTTCGGTTGCGTAGTTGTTGAGGATGCCTTCTTCGTTGGTGGTGGTATACATAATCTTTTTCCTTCGTTTCTTTCTTTATGTAAACTATTTAACAATGCTGAAAATGTTAGCTAACACCAAACGCGATTAAAACTATAGATGTTACGAATAAAACTGCTACTGCAACTTGAAAAAGGTAGCGGCTTTGCTGTTCAGGTGAAGGATATTCAGCGTAGTACAGTTTTGGTTCGGTTGCGTAGTTGTTGAGGATGCCTTCTTCGTTGGTGGTGGTATACATAATCTTTTTCCTTCGTTT
>CAKZGI010000051.1 GCA_936914905.1 uncultured Trichormus sp.
ACGACCACATTATTCAATGAAAAAGCACCAAAAACAATTGAAAAATATACATTTTTCTTAAATTCTTGGACCAGTTTAAGAGCCTAAAATCCCTATAACAAACCCTAAAACTTGAGGAAACAAGCTCATTTATTGATAAAACAACAAATTTAAACAAGAAGTTGTTGCAAAGTAATACTTTTAAACAGGAAGTAGATGTTGGACATTGACTTCCTATTGAAAACAACAAGTTTAAATAGGAAGTCAATGCCATCGACTTCCTGCTTAAACATATAGTTTTAAAGAGATGCAACCAACACCTTCAACTAGATATGCCCCTTTCCTAACAAACAAAAAACCATGAAAAACGAATTTGTTATCCATACAGACTGCAAACGTAGGCGAAATACCTAGCTGGTCGCTTGCTCCCGGATTTCGTCTCCATCACGTCATCTTCTTGTGGGTTGTTGGCTCCCAGATTTCCTTGTCGCCTGGATTTGTTGAGTGCTCTCTTAGATTTGCTCCGTGCTCTCCTAGACTTGCTCTGATGTGTTATGACAAGATACCTCACGTGTGTCTTATATATAGGTCCCTACTAACCATGGTTAACAAACTACAGTTAGGTCTAGAACCGGACTAACCATGTGCAACTGGCTCGAACTTCAGTTTCCTTAATCATGGTTTCTTGTAGTGTAGTTCGTGGTTCGTGGTTTCTTCTAGTCTAGTTCGTGGTTATTGTGGCTGTTTGGAGTCTTGTTCTTCTAGTTTCACTCTCTAGTTGTCAAGAGAGGATTTGAGATAGAGCATATACTGCCTCCGAAAATATGTCATCTTGTTCTTCTTTAGATTCTATGATTTCTGTTGAGCCTTACACCGAAGGTAAGGCAGATGCTTTATCTCGACGGACGTATCTGGCACCCCGTCCTGGTGAGGCAGCCTTTGATGATCAACAACAAATTCTTTTAGGACCTGCACGATTGCAAGCAGTGGAAGTTTCAGATATGCCACTCGATTCCAACATCCTTAATTCTATTCGTCAGGATATCCACACTGATCCCTTTGCTCAAGAAGTTCTTGATCATATTGATCCAAGTCGTGCTTCCTGCTCTAAGGCGCAACATCCTCGTGTTGATTATAGTCAATTCACATGGCAAAATGACACACTCTTTTATAAGGGTCTTATTTATGTCCCTGATGGGTCTTCTCGTCTCAAGGTGTTACAACATTGCCATGACACTTATATGGCTGGGCATTTTGGTATTCAAAAAACCTTGGAGTTAGTTCGTCGAGCATTCTGGTGGCCTAAGCTCCATAGCTTTGTTGAGGAGTATGTGCGTACGTGTGACACATGTTGTCGTACAAAAATTCCTCGTCACCATCCATTTGGATTGCTACAACCCTTACCGATCCCAACAAAACCCTGGCAATCTATTTCGCTTGATTTTATCACAGATTTACCCCTTTCTCAAGGATTTGATACAATCTTAACTGTGGTGGATCGCTTTACCAAGATGGCGCATTTCCTACCCTGTATCAAGACCATCACTAGTGAGCAGACAGCTGATCTTGTTATGCGCGAGGTATTTCGACATCATGGCCTTCCAGATAGCATCGTTAGTGATCGTGGGCCCCAATTTATCTCAAAATTTTGGCGGCATTTATTATCACTATTGAAGATTTCTTGTAACCTCTCATCAAGTTATCATCCACAAACTGATGGGCAAGCTGAGCGGACGAATCAAACATTAGAACAATATCTTCGTTGTTTTATCAGCTATCAACAAGATGATTGGGCTGCTATTTTACATTTTGCAGAGTTTGCATACAATAATTCGGTCCACTCTTCTAGTAAGGTTACTCCATTTTTCGCATATACAGGTCATCACCCTCGATGGAATTTCTTAGAACTTCCTGAAGTTTCTTCTAATCCAGCCGCTGAAGATCGCCTGTCCCACCTTCGACATATACACGAAGAGGTGTTGAGCCATTTAGAACATGCTCAAACATCCCATAAAAAGTCTGCGGACCGCCATCGTCTTCCACATAACTTCCAAGAGGGGGATCTTGTCTGGCTTCTACGACGACACGTGCGAACAACTCGCCCTTGTGATAAATTGGATCACCAACGCCTAGGCCCATTCAAAATTTCTACAAAAATCAATGATGTGGCTTTTCGCTTGGATCTTCCTCCCACTCTTCGTCTTCATCCCGTATTTCATTGTTCTCTCCTTGAGCCTTTTACTCCTAGCACTCTTCCAGATCGTGTTGTGCCCCCACCACCTCTTGTTCAACTTGCTGATGGCCCCGAATATGAGGTAGCAGCTATTCTCGATTCTAAGATCCTCCGCAATAAGCTATATTACTTGGTGGACTGGCTAGGATATGGTCCCAACGATCGTACTTGGGAGCCTGCCGAGAATGTTACTAATGCGTCGGATCTTGTTGATGCTTTCCATCGTAAGTATCCAACAAAACCTAATATTTCATCCTTGGCGACTCGTCACACTCGTCGTTTTAAAAGGGGGATAGTGTCACGATAATGGTCATGCCAACACTCGAACCATTGACCCTAGCATTCATGTTGTATCAACTTATCCATTGAGCTATGTAATTTACATGATGATAATTATCTCATCATTAAATGATGTATGTATAGAACACTAAGAAAGCATTCTAGAACATTCCCATTCTGGAACATTCCAGAACATTCTAGGAAAGTCATGCACCTTCATCTTCTCCTGCATGTGTCTTCACCTAGCCCATGGGCCATCCTATAAATTGAGGCTCGTCCCTCCTTTTCAACTCATTCCGGTTCAACACCAGTCCTAAGCCCTCAAGTTCTCATTACCCTCTTCTCTAGCTTACATTATTCTCCTAATTCTCTACCTGTATTCATCTTCTAGTCCTCACAAGTTGTAACATTCCTTCTTTATCATAATATATATCATCATTCTTTCTTCTACAATCTCTATCC
>CAKZGI010000052.1 GCA_936914905.1 uncultured Trichormus sp.
AGCTCCCATCTACACGGTGTATGTAACACGTCAGGATTCTACTAATAATAATATGTATGAGTTTGTACTATCCTAAATTGATTTCCTGTGGAAAGCATCTATCCTTTGGAATAAATACTATTGGATTATATAGAACTGCTGCTATGATAGTCATAGATTTGATCACAACCCTTCATAAAACCATACCTAGAGTGCAAATAGTGTAGGTACACTTTTCTAAGACAAGAAGGGATATCCCTCCAGCAACATCATGCCTATACTGCAATTGGGGTTAATCTTCTGTTCTACGAGTAATAAATAAATGTTGTCGTCCATAGAGAAGTGTGTCACAATTGAAATTAATGGGGACTAAAATAATGCCGCTGTCTAACCTCAGATGGAAGAGCTTCACTGGTGCGTAAGACAGAAAATGACCAGTTGAAATTATTGGAGTCTAAAATAGTGTCACTGTTTAACCTCATTTGGAAGAGCTTCATTGGTGCGTAAGAGTGAAAATGACCAAATAGTCCTGCTTAGCTCCAGAAAGCAGAATTCTTCAATATCAGAAATTTCTGTTTCCTCCAACAGACTTATGTCAAATCATGAGTAGTAACAAGCACACATCCCCATTGGATATTCTCCATCCTTCACAGTCCAACAGCCATGAAGTGTTATCCATAACCATTCTACCATATGGAAAGATGGACCTAAAATGCTAGAATGAATGTTTTAGGAACATATATTGCCTTCAGAAGTATTTGTTCAGTGACACGCCTATAAAAATAAATCCTCAATTCATCATCCGATGGAAGAGCTACCTGCCATGATGTACAGATTGTAGGCACTGCTCCAGCATTCAAAGCATCTAGAAACGACTGGGTGAGACCTGCGAGGAGAGGCCCTGTCATAACTGTTGATCCCATCTGCTTTGGTTTCGCTCTTTCAAAAATAAATTTTGAGAGTGCATCCAAGCCTGTTTGAAACTCAGCTCTCATTTTCTCGAGCTGTTTTTATCATAATTACAAAGGCATTAATACTGAAAAGCCATAGAATACTGTGTTGATTAAAGCATACACACAAACATAGTCCATGGGATGCTCAACCCTAAAATTTAAACAGGAGCAAAATATGATTGAGTAATTTATTCACTGTACATGAATTTTATCCAGCTGCTGCAAATCACGTTCATCATTGAGAGGCCGAACTAATGTGAAACAGTCACGATCTGGAAATAAAGCACGAATCGAATCGCGTATCTGATTACAAAGAAAGGAATAACAACAAGGAGATTACGGATTAGCACACTTAGTCAGAGCTCCTACCCAGAATTACAACAAATGACGTAGTGTTTTTATTCTACTTATCACATAAGGGCACAGTTAAAATAGACATTAACAGCCCAAAACCTCATTTTTCGTTGCGACAGCCTTCCCATGTCCGATCACACATTGTAATGCTGATTCAAGGTACTCCCGGGATGTGATTCTTTGACCACCATCAGATAAATCTAGGTAAAAGTCCTGCATTTTATCGATGACAAATGAAAAGATATGTCAAAGAGCATTCATCATTTTGTAGGCAAACTCTGGAATCGTTGGGAATTCATTCGAACATCAAATACGAATTCTACCGATCTTCAGCCAATGCATATGGATTATTACATGGGCCAAAAAACTGGTTGATTCAAAGATTCAGATGAACGAAATGATTCTTAGGTTAAAGCTATATTTGCACTACTTTGACACATAAGAAACTTTATACTACAACAAATAGGGCTTATAAAACAGAGGTAGTGAATTACTCTTAAAAGCCATAGGAAAAATGGAGAATATTGTCCAAGCTCTGCATTAGATGTTTGATTTTGTGAAGCTCTAACTCGAATATGTTTAGCAATCTCAGTGACTAAAGACAAATGATCAAGAGCCACTTCATCAATTCCTCCCATCTAGTTATAAAACACAAGAATCAATCAATATGAATATTCCATCACAAAAAAAAGTATACCACAATTACATCAATAACTTAAAACATCAAGCCTGTCGTAGGAAAGGAGTTAATACAAACCTGGTTGTAGACAAACATGCTTGACAAAAGCACCGCTAGCGAAAATATTTGAGTGCTATAAGTTCCCTGCTAGAACATAGGTAAATCTCAAACCAATCTATCTAATGCATTCAATAAGTAGACATAGAAGAAAGAAACATACTGTTTGGTCATACGCATCAATGCCTTCAGTATCAAGAAGTAATAAGCTGTACTCTGTTCCATCATCAGCTATTCTTTTCAGTGGGTTACTCCACATCCAGAGCCCTTTCGTGCAAGGTCTATGCGTTGAAGACACTTGGAATCCACCACTTCTTCCTAGGAGCTATTCAAGACACCAAAATTCTAATGCAATGAAATAGAGAGACAATAACTATTTGTTTCTTAAAGAGAAATAAAGCTATTGATGTTGCAAATGTACAATGCGGTACTGATGTTAGGCAGTTTATTTCGAAAAACTGGAAGTTAAAAGAAACATCAAATATAGTAAGCGTGATGCAAGTTGAGTATGAAAATGTGTGAACGTTCAAAAATCTACGGTCTAATAGTATATATGGTTATAGATATTAGATGTTAGTGATGCTCATGTTCACCGTGCCAATTTGGTTCAAAATGCAGGTACTTGTGTACCATGCATGTAACAACTACGCGCTTATTTCTGAAGATGAATGATAATGTCCACCCATAGATTCGTTTGAAAAAATGGTGAAGAACGGTCTAACTGTTACCTGATTCAAGAGGAAGCTTTTCCCTTGTCGAGCACGGCCACAGACAGAGATGACTCCGAGAGGACCTCTAAGACGATGCAGAGAAGCGATAGCTTTAGGATCCACGTGGAACTTCCCGTTATCATCGGAGTAAACCAATCTAAAAGCCATGGCGTGGTTTCCGTCAGATGTACAATCAAGTT
>CAKZGI010000053.1 GCA_936914905.1 uncultured Trichormus sp.
CATACACATATACATATATACATACATATGTATATACACACACATACATGTATACATATGCATTTATATCTATTTATGTGTTTCTATGTGTATGCATATGTCTACGTGTATGTGTATGTGTGTATTTTTTTCCCCCAAAAAATCCTCTCATTAGTTAATAATAGAATTACAAAAAATGGAAATAATCACATCCCAACTTCACAACACACATCCTCTGCTTTACCGATCATCACGTGATCGGAGGAGGGAACAACCACCTAGGTGGAGAGAACGACCATTCTACCTTCAAATGATTACCAGAGTACATTTCCATCCTATCCCATAGTTTGAGTAAGCTCAATCTTTTTTGAGTTGACATATTAGAATCCCCTTTGATATTGTCAAATTGAGCTTTTAATGTAAAGACCAATTCAGACCAAATCCCTTGAACGACTTGTTGAATTGGGACTATGTCACCACTGAGAACTCTAGTGCATCGGGCTTTCCATATGTGCCACATGGAACAGCTACCAAGCAACTCCCAAATTTTACTTAATCTTTCCATCATTGGGTTGGGATGTACCATATCTAAAGGAACCCGAAATATCCTTGTAGGCGTTACTGCTACAGCTGTAGATGATCCCGTTGTTGAGTCATACTGAACTACCTGAGGCAAAAGAGAGGACCATACTATAGATCCCCAAGACACAAATAAAGCCATGCCTACTTTCTGCAAAATTCTCAGTATTCGTAACCATACTTCCATAGCTAAATGACAATCCCATAAACAATGGCGAATTGATTCAGATGCCAATTGACATGAAGGACAAATTGAGTGATCAGTTGGCCGATGGTACCATTCAAGAACAGGCACTGCTCTATGCACTAAGAGCCAATGAAAAGCTGTGACTTTCCGAGCTTGTTCCCTCTCCCATAAATCATGCCAAAACTGGGATACAAAGCCTCGAGACATACCTTGCATATACCAGAAATTTGCTGCGGAAATTCGAGAACTTTTCTTTCTCATCAAAATATGCCTCCCCAATTTCACTGTATATTGAAAAAAAGAAGTAGAGATAGAGTCTGCATCATCTGAGACCTTCCACATAAATTCCACTGGATCCCATTGAAGCTTGGAAATAGGACATAAGTCATAAACCCATAAATTCCAGGTCGGAGTAAAGTCATCGGGGTTAGGATCAATTACCCATTTACCATTTAGATATCCAACTATTCTAGTAGAGAGTATAGTATTTTGCTTTGAAAGAACATCATCATTCTGCGAAAGTGTAATATGCCCATCAGACAACACATAAAAAATGAGGGATTCTCCAGAACTTAGTAGTGCCTTAACTTCCTAAGGACATTTGACTGTGAAAAGGCACCCACCCACCTCCTTACATTGTCTTCCACTAGTTGAAAATTAGTCGAATCCACCACTCGTTCAATCTCCATAAAAATAGTGGAACCACCCCTGTATTGAGCCAATACAACCTTTCTCTCCACTTCCGGAACAAAAAAACTTCCATTGTTTCAGTGTAGTAGCCACTCCAGTTTCAAACGGACCCCATGCCACACACGGCCTCATACCAAGCAAACACCGAGTGCCTGTCTTAAATATAGGGTTCCAACATAAACTTTGCCTATCCCATTCGTCCACTATTCGAGGCTTCCTTTGCTCTAAACCCTCCTTCACAGAATACCATGCCCTCAATATTGCATTGAAGAATTTATCTTCCCAAGCTCTGGACGTTGTTGCATTCCATCCCTTTAAGAAAGTCCATCTCAATCCTGGTTGCCAAGGACCACCATTCTTTGGCACTAAGTCTTTAATTCTAACTTTCAAAAGCGTCTTCCATATCTCATTCCCTGATAGTTTCCCTCTCACCATCAACTTGGCTAGCAAAGCCCTACTTTAACTTTCAGGATCAATCAACCCCAATCCACCTTTTGACTTCGGAAGAATGAGTGTTGACCAAGCTACCTTGGCCCTTACAAACTCTCCATCACCACCCGACCATAAAAAGTTCCTTATCAATCTTTGGATTTGCCCAATAGCCGATTTCACAAAGATCCAGCAAGACATAACATACCACATTGATGAT
>CAKZGI010000054.1 GCA_936914905.1 uncultured Trichormus sp.
AGCAGGGATTCATTAAGACCCTTTTTTCTAACCGGGTAGTATAGCATGACGAGGTCGCCATCGGCATAGGCAACTTCTTTCCGGCCGGTATCGTAGAGCTTTTTTTGTCGAGACTGAGCTACTTGGAGATTGTGTAGAAGAGAGCGGCGAATTAGAGGGAGGTGTTGCCGCAAGTAAAACCACCAATCGGAAGCTTCTGAATGGCGAGGACCTTCATCATCAGGGTGAATTTCGGGAGGCAATTTCGGGTCCCTCCCATAGAGAGCACGAAAAGGACTAACCCTCGTAGACGATTGGACAGAGGTATTATATGCGTGAACTACAAAGGGCAAAATAGTATCCCAATTTTGGTGTAGAGGATCAACATAGGCTGCTATCATTTGTTTAAGTGTACGGTTGAGTCGCTCGGTGAGGCCGTTGGTTTGTGGATGGTAAGGAGATGTAAATGCCTGAGAGATACCTAACTGTTTGGATAGGGCTTGCATGACTTCACCACGGAATTGTTTGCCTTGATCCGAAAGTAGGGTCATGGGGCAGCCATGAGGAAAGATGATGCGTTGTAATAGGGCATGAGCGACTTGAGAAGCGGAGGTATTAGGTAGTGGGACAGCCTCACACCAACGTGTGAGGTACTCAGTGATCACCAATATATACCTATTGCCGGAAGTGGATAAAGGGAAGGGGCCCATAATGTCCCAACCCACCAATTCGAAGGGTTGGGAAACTTCGATGGGACAAAGCTTGGCAACGCGAGTCGAGGGACTTTTGATTTCCTGGCAAATGGGGCAGCTGCGTAGGTGCTTGGAGATGTCCTGCCGCATCTTAGGCCAATAATAGTGGGACCGTAGCTTTGTCAAAACCTTGTGGAAACCCAGATGACCAGAGAGAGGATGCGCATGATAAAATGACATATAGGTGGAGCGAAGTGCTTGGGGAATGCACAACCGAGGTGAAGACGAGGTGGAGATATGGTATAACAAATTATTGATGAGCATGTACCGCATGACCATAGAAGGTTGTTGAGCCTTTACCTGTTGGATAATCATGAGTAAATCTGGATCGTTGTGTTGGGCAGTCAAGAGCTGATCGTGCTTGACGGGGATTGATGATTCCTCTGGCAAGAATTGCGTCACTTGTACTTCCACGCGAGAGAGGCTGTCGGCAATGGTGTTCTCAGAACCTCGACGATAGGACAGGGTGAAACGGTATGGTTGCAGCGTCAGGGTCCAGCGTAGTAGACGACCGGGTGGATGTTGTTTGCGGATAAGGGAGAGGAGGGGTTGGTGATCCGTTTCGACTATGACAGAGGAGCCATACAAGTATGGATGAAATTTGGTGAAGGCCCAAACAATGGCCAATAGCTCTTTCTCAGTTGTGGAGTAGTTCTTCTCTGGGCGTGTGAGAGCGCGGCTGATGTATGCGATTGGATGCCATTGGGATTGCTCGTTGGGTTGTAGTAACACAGCACCTAAACCTGTGTTGGATGCGTCTGTCTGTAGCAAGAATGGCCTATCAAACTGAGGTTGGGCTAAAGGTGTGACATTCTGAATCAACTGCTTTAACTTGAGGAATGCTTGTTCACATTGAGTGGACCAAACAAATTTCTGATCTTTCTGCAATAACTGGCGTAGTGGGTGAGAGATGGATGCCAGATTGGGGACGAAACGGAGAGCAAAATTCACAAGGCCCATGAAGCTTTGAACGGATTTGATGTTGGATGGCGTCGGGAAGGAAGTGATGGATTGTACCTTGGTGGGGTCCATACGAATACATCCGGCCGAGATGATATATCCGAGAAATCGGAGCTGCGTGCAGCCCCAACGACACTTCTTGAACTGTAATTGGAGATTAAATTTAAGAATTCGACTCAATACCTCTTTGAGGACAACCAAGTGTTGCGACCAGCCATGGGTATGAACCAGAATATCGTCAAGGTAGACGGCAACGACACCTGTAGCTATGAGGTCTTGAAAGATGTAATTCGCCATGCGTTGGAAGGTACTGCCTGCGTCAGAGAGGCCGAAGGGCATGCGCTGAAACTGGAATAGGCCGCGATTCGTCCGGAATGCTGTCTTTGGTGCATCGTTAGCATCCATGGGAATTTGCCAATACCCAGAGGCGAGATCTAGGGAGGTAAAATAGTGGGACTGTCCCAGTTGGTCGAGCAAGTCATCGATACGTGGCAACGGATATCGGTCGTGCTTCGTGACTTGGTTCAGTAAGCGGAAATCGACACAAAACCGGTATGTACCATCACCTTTCTTGACGAGATGGGGTTCAGAGACCCATTCACTGCAGGATGGGGTGATTATCCCTTGGTTGAGCATGTCGTCGACGGCTTGATTGATCCGAGCATGTTCGAGGGGAGAGCGACGCCTAGAAGCCATGTATGTTGGCTTGGAATCTCCCGTGTCAATCCGATGACACGTCGGTAAGTTTACCTGGGCGGGGTTTGATCGACGATGAAACAAAGTGGGAAAACGGGCCAACAACGCCCGAATATCCTGTGTGCGAGTGTGAATGCTCTCTAATGCAACTTGAGTATTTACAGGAGCAGGGATGGGAGTGTGGTCAAGTATGAAGGGGATCGGTAAGATATTAGGCAGGACAAGAAGTTGGGTGGCAAAATTCAGTTGTGCCTTATTCTGGACAAACCAATCACAACCTAAGGTAACATGGAAGAGCTGACGAGGAAGGACATAAAAAGAATGCATGAATGTTTGATGGGCTAATGAGAATGTGCAGCGCACTTGCGTACATGACCTATATGCTTGGCTATGATCACCGAAGATGACAGAAATTGGGGGGGCATGTAAAGTAGGTAGATTGAGAGAAAGTACTAAGGAGTGGCTAATAGAACTGATGCTACTTCCAGAATCTAATAAAGCATCAAAGCAACGGTTACTTACCGAAATTGGAGTAGAGCAAATGAAACGATTGGAAGAGATAGAGGCTTGTATGTGAGGGTACTGCTCTTCCGCCAGTACCCCGTTTAGCAGTTTTCCGGCAACTCAGACAAGGAAGCTACATCCGTCAATGTGACTTGAGCGTTGTGGATTTGTTTCGGTTGTGAATGAGATTTGCCCTTTCGACAATACTTACGAACATGACCATACATATTACAATTAAAGCAGCGGGGACGACCACTCTGATCCCGCTCCGGTAGACGGTGGTTGGAGGACCATTGGGCATTTTGCACATCGATGTCCATGGGGGTGACAGTGGACTCAGCGGTTTTGGAAGGGGGCCAAGGTACTACCTGTGTGGCTGGCTCCAAAATAGACTCGACTCGTTGGGCGATTTGCACGGCCGCACGGAACGTTGTTGGGCCCTGATCGTGGACGCGTCGTGCAATGTCATGACGGAGGCGGGGCATCAAGAAATAGAGCTTCATGTCCTCGGACATGTTTGGATCAGCCCGCGTCAGTAACTGGTGGACTTTCACAGCAAAGGATGCCACTGGCTCATGCAGTTGTTGTTTGAGTGTGTGCAGCTGCTGCAAGGCTGAATGCATGGCATTTTTGTGGGCAAAATTTTCGATCAGCTTTTCCCTAAGTTGGTGCCAATTGTTTTTGATGGAGTCGTCTTGTTGTAGGAACCATGTGGCTGCAACTCCATCCAATAGCGTTCGCAACTCTCGGGCCT
>CAKZGI010000055.1 GCA_936914905.1 uncultured Trichormus sp.
TTTCGTTGAGTCGAAATCGATACTAATCTTTTCACTAATCTTTTTTTGGTAACAAAAGAGAAGTATTTGAGCTAATTTTCGCCCGTGGATTCAATACCAAATGAAAATTCTCCATCTGTGACAGAAATCTTTTCGAGGTGAACGTCATGGATAATTTCGACAGGGATTCATATTTTTTGGGAATTCTCTCCAAAAAGAATCAATGAATCTGATATACGAAGAATTGAGGTAAAAGAAAAAAGGAGGGAAATAAAAGAGAGGTAGAAGAAGAGGTGGTATCGAATTCATAAGGAGCCGGTTGGGAAAAGATCCCCATGTCCGGTTTTGTATCAGAGATGGAAAGAATAAATTGCCATCGATTGTAACCCCAAACGAACAAAATTCCGTAAACAACATAGAGGAAGACTGAAAGGAATTTCCAATCGCGGTAATAATATTGCTTTTGGAAAGTTTGCTCTACAAGCTTTGGAACCCACATGGATTACAGCAAGACAAATAGAAGCGGGAAGAAGGGCGATAACACGGTATGCTCGTCGTGGCGGTAAACTATGGATACGAGTTTTTCCCGACAAGCCAATCACTATGAGACCTGCTGAAACACGCATGGGATCGGGCAAAGGATCTCCAGAGTTTTGGGTATCCGTAGTCAAGCCAGGCCGAATAATCTATGAATCAGGTGGAGTGTCGGAAGACATAGCAAGAGCCGCTATGGAAATGGCAGCTCACAAGATGCCTATATTGACCCGAGTAGTGACTACTGTGGGATTATGATATTCAGTGGATAAAAAAAGAGCAATCCTTTCAAATCAAAAATCGATGCGCATGATAGCATCAGATAACAAAATTTGAGAATTAACCCCTCCAAAAAAACATATCGATCTATATAGATATTAATAGTAAGATAAATAGAAAAATCTAGATACATCTATAGAGATACATATATGTTTTTTATTCCTCTTTCTTTTCAATCCCTCACCATTTCTTTCTTTTCCTTTCTCTCCTAATTAAAAAATCTAGATATTTCCTGATCAACAAATGATTCAGACTCAAAGTTATTTGGACGTAGCAGACAATAGTGGAGCCCGAAAACTAATGTGTATCCGAGTTCTAGGTACCGGTAACCGCAAATATGCAAATGTAGGTGACATAATCATAGCTGTCGTGAAAGAGGCAGTACCCAACATGCCTCTGAAAAGATCGGAAGTTGTTAGAGCTGTAGTGGTCCGAACTCGTAGGGAAATGAAACGAGATAATGGAATGATTCTGAGGTTTGATGGCAATGCTGCTGTTATTGTAAATCAGGAAGGAAATCCTAGAGGAACTCGAATTTTCGGTCCAGTAGCTAGGGAATTGAGAGAGTATGAATCTGCCAGAATAGTCTCATCAGCTCCAGAAGTTTTATAAAAAAAGTAATGGTAGAACATCCGTAACTTACTAGTTATTACCCCAATTGCCCAAGCTTTGACATATATACGTGTCCAAGCTTGTGATAACAAAAGATTTAAGTAATATATGAGAAAAAGGAATCATTTTAATGTTAATAACTTTTGATCAGAATATCATGACTAACGATACCGTTTCTACCGTAATCACTGCTATACGAAATGCTAATATGAGAAGAAAAGCAACAATAAGAGTGCCTGCTACCAGAATGACTAGACGTATCGGAAGAATTCTATTGGAAGAAGGTTTTGTTAAAGGGATTGCCGAACATACCGAAAACATGAAAGATTTTCTGGACGTGAGTCTGAAGTATTAGGGTAAAAAAAGAGAGCCATGTATTACAACAATCAAACGTGTTAGCAAACCAGGATTGAAAATATATTCCGATCATCGGGGAATTCCAAAGATATTAGGAGGTATGGGAATTGTAATTCTATCAACATCCTACGGACTTTTGACCGACCGAGAAGCTAGACGAAAGAAGGTTGGCGGAGAGATCTTATGTCACGTTTGGTAGTTGCTAAAAAACTCATCCTTCAATGGACGGTTATTTGATGCAACAGCCACGCCTCCGGGGGGTTTTGTTAAGTATTGGCATTGGTGAACAAATCTGGAATATTCTAAATGAGATCTGTCTATCAGATGGGAGGCTTATTTCTTTTGAACGATCAAAAAACAAAATCTTATTGACATGGAAGGTACAGTTACAGAATCACTTCCCAATGCCATGTTTAGAGTGTGTTCAGATAATGGATGCCATGTTTCGACTCACATATCGGGAAAGATCTGACGTAACTATATAAGAATATTGCCTGGGGATAGAGTGAGGGTCGAATTGAGTCCCTATGATCTTACTAAAGGATGTACCACCTACCGTCTCAGAAATAGACAAACGAACGGTACCTAAAAAAAAAAATTTGGCTATCGCTATTATCCTTAACCTCATTGTTTTCTAATATTTTTGCCATACGAAATTTAGCAGGAAAAAGGGAAAGATAGTTTTAGATAGATAGATTCAACCAACCAATTTAAGGCTACAGTTACGAAGATTCGTGCCTCTATTCGAAAAATATGTGAGAAATGTAGACTGATTCGCAGACGTAGACGAATCATGGTAATCTGTCAAAACCCAAAGCATAAGCAAAGGCAGGGATAGTGTAGAGACTCATGATATGAAAAAAAAAGAATAGGGATTAGTAGAAACCTTCCATAATGAACAATCAATCAACTACATCAAAAACAATTCTGAAAAAGGTTCGTCTCCGTAAAGGTAAACGCGGAGTCCAGAAAGGAATTATTCATATCCAAGCGAGTTTCAACAATACCACTATTACAGTCACGGATGTTCGAGGATAAGTCATTCTTCGGTGTTCTGCCGGTGTTTGCGGATTCAAGGGTACCCGCAAAAGTACACCCTTTGCTGCCCAGGCTGCGGCGGAAAATGCCATTCGAGCGTCGATGGATCGGGGTATGAAACAGGCGGAGGTTATGATGAGCGGACCGGGTCCAGGTAGGGATACCGCTCTACGGGCTATCCGCAGAAGCGGTATAATTCTTAGTTTCGTACGTGATGTGACTCCCATGCCATACAACGGATGTAGACCTCCCAGAAAGAGACGTGTCTAACTACTGGTCATACTAAACGAACAAGGGTGTTTTCATGCTTAAGGACGAAACAATGACCTATACTCAGGAAATTCAATGGAAATGTGTTGAATCCAGAACGGAAAGTAAGCGTCTTCATCACGGCCGATTCGTCGTTTCCCCTTTTGAAAGGGGTCAAGCAAGTACTGTGGGAATTGCCATGCGTAGAGCCCCGCTAGAAGAAGTTAGAGGAGCAGGTATAACAAGTGCAAAATCTGAGGGAGTGGCTCACGAGTATTCCACAATGACGGGTATTTAAGAGACAATACATGATGTTTTAGTCAATCTCAAAGTAACTGCACTTAGAAGTGAATCCAACGATGTTAAAAAAGCCTTTTTGTCTGTAACAGGTCCCAAAAGAGTAACCGCTGGTGACATATTATTACCTTCTTCGGTCAAAATTCTGGATGATTCACAATATATAGTTACTATCGTCCAACCAATATCTCTAAACATTGAATTGAAGATCGAGAATCATTGTGGATATCGTACGGAAGATTTTAAAGGATACCAAAATGGAGAATTCCCCGTTGGTGCTGTACCAATGCCTGTCCGAAA
>CAKZGI010000056.1 GCA_936914905.1 uncultured Trichormus sp.
TTTTAACTTCAATTTCACCAGGGTCAAGGGGCATCATCTACCAGTTCTCCATCTACCCTTCTGGTGTTATAGATATTATTGGCACTCTTACACCTTATTTAATCCACTTTCCTAACAAAATATCTCCTTCGGAGACGCTACGCGAACAAAATTCAAAATGAATATAGTGTAAGCCTTTCAGAGATTTGGAATGGTAGGTTTATTTACGCCGTACTGTACTAGCCTCAAAACTAAAATTTGAGCTTTTTCTTCTTCAAGCTTAACTTTAGCTTCTGCTGCCAAAAACTCAGCCATTTGAGCCTCAATTTGAACCCGCACAATCTGATGATATTCCAAGAAATGCTCAATTTGAGCGCAAACAGCTAAATAACTACTCATACCACCAGGATTATGCTTGTACATACTCCAGAGATTGCGCCAGAATTGCCAACGAGTATTACGTAACACACCTTGTTGCCAGCAAATAGTCAACAATGCCCGCAGTAGCTTCCAATTCAATGGTTTTTTAGCATCTTTGCCCTTTTTGGGATAGGTTGCTTCACCCAAAATCCGGTAGTGACGGTAAGCAGGGTCTAAAAATCTTGATGGTTCGTATAGTTCCCAAAACGCTTCTACATATTCGCTGGCTATTTCTGCTAAAGGTCTTGTAGGAAAAAAATTCATCAATGTGGTTTGATTGATGTTGGCAGATTTACTGCAGAGTCGGTTTTCTTTTTCTAATCTATGCCACAATGCTTTATCAGGCAGGGCTTGGAGCATACTAAATAAAGCGGTGGGAATGGCTGTCTGTTCCACAAATTTAACAATTCTCGCCCCAGCATCCGATTTTTCGCCATCAAAGCCAATAATAAAACCTGCATAATAAAACCTGCCATGACTCGTAACCCTGAGCGTGTAATTTTATTTACTCCTTCGGTGAGGGAATCTCGCGTATTTTGGAATTTTTGAGTAAAAGTAAGGCTTTCTTCGTCGGGGGTTTCAATTCCCAAGAACACAGCCCCGAAATTACACCTTACCATTGCATCCATCAATTCTTGATCTTGGGCTAAGTCAACGGAAGCCTCTGTGGCAAAGGAGAAGGGATAATGATGTGCAACCATCCAAGGTTGTAGTTCTTTCAAGAATAATTTGACGTTACGCTTATTGCCGATGAAGTTATCATCGACTATAAAAATACTGCGTCGCCAACCTAATTCATAGAGATAATCAAGTTCTGCGAGGTGTTGGGCCGGTGTTTTGGTGCGGGGTTTACGACCGTAGAGGACGATAATATCGCAGAACTCATACTGGAAGGGACAGCCACGGGAAAATTGCACTGACATTTCCGCATAGGCATCAAATTCCAGTAGGTCAAAACGAGGAATGGGAGTGTTTGTCACATCTGGATTTTTCACCACCAGAACGAAAGATTCCTGAAGATTCACCGCGTGCGATCGCATCTATAAATAAAGGTAGCGTAATTTCCCCTTCATCCAAAATCAAATAATCTGCTCCCACATCTGTGACTTCGTTAGGTAACGCTGTCGGGTATGCTCCACCCACAGCCACACGCTTACCGCGACGCTTTGCTTCCTGAATCTGTGCGAGTAAATCCTCTTTTTGGACAATCATCGCTGATAAAATCACCAAATCAGCCCGGCGAATATTCCTATCTAGTAGCTTAAAATTCCATTCTTGGGGTAAAATTGTGGCTACTGTCACCAAGCCCAATGGTGGTAACATCGCTTTCCTGTCTAGCAAAGCTAGTGTTTTTTCAAAAGACCAAAAACTTTTTGGAAAAAACGGATATATTAAGTAATACATTCATGATGTTAATTGCAAAACCTTAATTTGGCTTGTAAGTTTATTTCCAACAAAGACTGAAAATAAGTCAATCCTACGCCTCATTTAATCCTACGCCTCATTTATTAATAATAAAATCTGATATTTTGAAGCAAATCCTGAGAATCTTGAGCTAATGTATCCTAATAGCACTATTTATCACCGAAATAAAGGTAATATTAAATGTTGCCAAATTACCCGATGCCATGCTGGAGATATTGCCCTTTCGATTTGAGTTGGATAAAATTGTGATCGCAGGATCGTGTTTGTGGTCTTTGGCGCTATATCTTGCCTTCTCTCCAGTCGGTGAATGGGTGACAGAACAACTAAATCGGTGGTTTAATTTTGCCGAACGATCGCTGTATACTAGTCAAACAGAATTTGAGAAAACACGCAAAGCCAGAGAATCACAAAACGCCTTTTACGCTTCACTTTTTAGCATTGTGCCTTTTATCACAGCTGGTGCTTTATTTAACTGGGTGATAAAAATCAGTTTAAGTGATAGCTGGGGAATCAGCACCGGTATACTTGCCTGTATGGGTGCAGGTATTTATGAACTAGGACGCAGAGATGGAGACTCTTCTGATTAGACGCAGGAGTGCAGGGGTGGCATAGGGGAAATATCTTTTTCTTCTGGACTCCTGACTCCTACTCCTAACTCCTACTCCTGACTCCTGAAGTCCTTCCCCCTATCTCATATTTTGCTTCTTCTCGGCTTTGGGATCACGATTTGCCACAGCAGCTAATTCTGCATCTAATAAAGTTCTTCCTGTAGCTGCAAGATAAACATCATCTAAACTAGGACGAGATTGGGCGATACCAAAAATAGGTAAACCTGCATTATTTAAAGCCTGTTGAATTGTAATTAATGCATCATTTTGAGGTTTGATAACTAAATTTAAAGAATTACCTTGAGCATTATTAATAATAATTTCCTGCACAAAAGGTAGCTCCTGAAGTAGGTTTTTAGCTTTGTCGGCTTCATGGCTTGGTGAAAATTCCCGAATACGTAAAGTAATGCGATCACCTCCTACTTGATCTTTTAATTGGGAAGGTGTACCCGTAGCAATTACTGTTCCTCGATCTATAATTGCCACTCTATCAGCTAAAGCATCAATTTCTTCCAAATAATGGCTGGTAATGACAACTGTAGTCCCCGCAGCACGTAATTTTCGCAAGAAATCCCAAACTACAAATCGGCTTTCAATATCCAATCCTACCGTTGGTTCATCTAATACCAACATATCTGGAGAATGAAGTAAACCCGCAGCTAAATCTAGGCGTTTGCGTAAACCACCGGAATAAGTTCCTGTTTTTTTATCTGCGTATTCTTGTAAACCAAGTAAATCCAATATCGTGTTAATTCGCTGTTTTATCACTCCACGAGGAAGATGATAAAGTGCTGCTTGCAACTCTAATAATTCCTTACCTGTGAGCATTTTATCCAAAGCCACTTCCTGGGCTATATAACCCAATTTTTGCCGTGCTAATTTAGGATGATCTAAAACCGAAATTCCCGAAACTTCAATTTTCCCAGCATCGGGAATAGTCAAGGTACACAAAGCCCTCAGAGTAGTGGTTTTCCCAGCACCATTAGGACCGAGTAAACCAAAGATTTCCCCCAGTTGTACCTGAAAGGAAACGTTCTTGACGGCTTCGACAGTACCGTAGCGTTTTTGTAGATTTTCAATTAAAACGGCGGCAACCATGACAGCTATAATCCCTAACTATAAAATTCTCAACAATCTATCTTCTATTGTACGAGTTAGCTGTGAGATGCTGATAGCTCAATGCTGACAAAATTACTCATCAGGATTTTTCTTTTCTGCTATTCTCAATTTAGCAGAGCGCGATCGTCGATTTTCGGTAATTTCGGCCTCTATAGCAAGGATTGGCTTTTTTGTCAATACCCGCAACAGAGATAAATTTCTTAAACCGTGTTTGACCAGCCTATCTTCTAAACTATGAAAGGTGATAATAGCAATTCTGCCACCAGGAACTAAGGAATGAGGTCCTTTATCTATCAAAGTTTCTAAAACTTTCAACTCATCATTGACCACGATTCGTAAAGCTTGGAAAACACGGGTAGCTGGGTGAATTCTCCCATGACGGTATTTAGGAGGAACAGAATAGGCGATCGCATCGGCTAATTCTGTAGTAGTGTGAAATGGACGTTTTTCTACAATTCGTCTAGCAATACGACGTGAAAGTCTCTCTTCACCATACTTAAAGAAAATATCCGCTAATTCTCCTTCATCCCAGTCATTAATAATATCACCAGCCGTTAAAGATTGTTGCTGGTTCATACGCATATCTAAGTTTGCAGTATTTCTAAAACTAAAACCTCTTTCTGGGTTATCCAAATGATAGGAACTTACACCCAGATCCGCTAAAATGCCATGATATGTATTGGCGGGAAAATCGTAATTAGCAAAATTGCTGTGAATAAAATTTACCCTATCACTAAACTCAGCTAAATTAGCTTTTGCAGCTTTTAAAGCATCCTCATCTTGGTCAACTGCTGTGACTTTCACATCTTCAGCAGTTTCTAATATTAACCGACTGTGGCCACCACCACCAACAGTTAAATCTAAATAATTTCCACCGGGACTTACCACTAAACCTTCAATAACCTGTTGACTGAGAACAGGAACATGAGAAAAAGCAATTCCATTTAAATCTAGTGAAGTTTGTAAATCTGACTGCATTATGCATTTATTTGTGATTAGAGTTTGCTGGAAGAGGTTTTTTCTGAGGGTAACTTAACAAGTTGTTAGAATCATTTAAAATCTCAGAACCTGTTAATATTTTGATGCGATCAAGCCTTATTTTTGCATCTTCTCTACCTGGCAAGATTCTGTATATTGAATTCCATATTGCTGTCCAGGAGAAACACATTCAGTTTTTATAAATCAAAAATACCGAACCAATTGGACCAAAATTTTCCACATAGATTCTCTTGTTGTAATATAAACCTGGGGACATTCCCCCATCAAATAACATTCCTTCTTGAATACGTCCTAAACAATTATTTCTAGCAATTCCTGACAACACATCATCAAACTGACTTGGTGGTAACTCTTTATTAATTGCAGAAGTTTGAATACTAGAACTAGCTTTCACATCATTCACCAAAAAAATAACATAACCCTTACTTGTAACTGCTACCATAGAACGATTAGTTACACCATTACAAGCAAATTCACCCAAAGCTTGACAAATATCTTTAAACTTACCCTGACGATAAAATCTGCCATTACCTCCCACTAAATTGTAATTCAGAAAATTTGCTCCTCGTCTGCCAGTATCAATAGTAGCTATCCTTTCCCTTGGGTTTCCTCCAGATATCCCAAAAGAAGAACGTTTATTTTTAAATGGACCGGAATACTCAATCCCACGAGAAATATTTAACCCTTGGGGTTTATGCACAGTATCTATGTAGTCAGCATTAATAGCCGCAATTGGTGATTTACCATTTAACTTGGAGTTTTCATCTGTAATCAGTTGACTGAACTGTTTAGGTATATATTCTCTCTGAAAATTTCCTCTAGCATCTTTAGCATATACTTTATGAGCTAACCCCACATTCACCTTAAAATCTAAAGCTGGTGATTTAGGATTAAAAATAATCACATGATTGATACCTTTGGTGTATCTTTCACCTTTATTATTAGTCTTGAAAAATTCAAGACTAAACTGGGAATTATCACCAGGACAATTAGCAGATAGTTTTGAAGCTGAATTAGCTACCCTATCCTGACAACCTAATAATATACCTGTTGTAATGATCAAAATGGATTTCAAAAAGGATTTATCTGTATTTATCTTCATCTGCGTTTATCTGCGGTTATAATCAAAAAAACCCGCTACAGGATTACTATAACGGGGAATATTAAAAAATGCAGTTATGGCGTAATGTCAAATTCAATGTGAAATTCCAAAATTACGCAAGCCATTCCAGAACAGCTTCTTCCTTAGTGTTGGTATTGCAAGAAGGTGTTTCACGTTCAAACCTCATGTGAATGGAACGGCTTTGTTCACCATCAGCAGCAACAGCCAAAATGGGGTAGTCAATTACACCATCTTGGAAGGACATTTGGAAGCGGAATGTACCATCTGAATTGAGTTTAATGGGACGGCCACCAATAGTTACATTTGCATCTGGTTCCGTTGCACCATATACAATCAATTCAGCATCAGCAATTAACCAGAATTTGCGGGGACGTACTGGTACAGCAGAAGCTGAGAAACCAACACCAGACATACCCACACCGGACATATTAATACCAGATGCGGTAGGAACTGCCCACATACCCACACCAGATGGGAAGACGTAGGAACTGATAGCTTGTTCTGGACGTACAGAATCGGCTAAGTGCTGCATAGAACCGAACAGAGAACCAGCAACGCGCTGTGCTTCAGCAGATTCTGCCATACCAAAGATTTGGTCGTAAATGGGGTTTCCACCTGCACCAGCAGAAGCCGCAGTGGCGATTTTCTTGGCTGGGGGAACGAGTTCATACTTGGTCTTACCACGCAAGTCTTCTTCAAAGTTTACTGTGATGAAGACATCTTCAATCCAATCAGAAGGATAAACGGGAGGAATATGAACTCTAGCAGAACGAGCCAATATCAACCAACTACCATCTGCTGTACGATAACCAATATCAATGACGTAATCGCGATCGCTCACAGGAACTGGTAAATACCATTCTCTTGCCAGTTCATCAGCAGGATATTCTTGGATACTGTGAGGACTTTGGTACTCAATGTTTATATCAGTAACATCATAAATCCGCAGTGCTAATTGCTGCCCACCTTGGCGGCGCAATTCTTCTTTGTGATCATTGGGAATATCCCAATATGTGTAAGCCCATTGAGGGTCACGTGGTAACAGAACAATCCGACTTTCTCCGTAACCACCTGGTAAATCTGCCAGTCCCTCATCCACATCAGCGAGAGAACCACCAGTACGATCTTCCTGACCTAATTCAAATTTTGCTGCTTCCACGGTTTCCTGTGCCTCCAATGAACGAGATGGACTAGGCGAAACTTTGTTGCGCTGTACTTCTTGAATCGATGCCAACAGTTGAGATTTACGCATTCGGCTATAGCGAGAAATGCCATATTCACTAGCAACTTTACGAAGTTGCCTTAATGTCATCTCCTCTAGCGGCGGGCGCTCTTTTGCCATTTATTTGGCCTCCAGTAGTGTTAAATTATTAATCCGGGTTATAATAATTTTTCCCAGATGAATTTCTTATTACTGACTCCTGGTTTTGCCCAGTTTATAAGTGTTTTAGTGTGTTTTTTAAAAAACAATTCACAACCTTTTGATTCCTCATCCTGCAATGATTAGCATTTATTCGGGATCAGCGATGTGCTTGTGTTAAAGAAATATTAACAGGTATTCATGCCTAGTGAGCAAGGGGTAAGAAGACAGTTTTTCGTCTATTTGACGTATTTATAAGCCCTTTGGGGCTCATCATGTTATGATTCCATAACAAAAGCCATAAACGGAGTATTTTATGTCATGATTTCATGGCTTATTTTTTTAGTCCTCAGAACCTCGATATCCCTGGCTCAAAAAAAATATAGTTTCACCTTCCGTAAGGGACTGCCAAATAAAAAAATTCCCAATTTGTAGGGTGACTATGGTGAAAAGAATTTTCAAAGTCCCCCATAATTCAATACGGTTGAGTTATGGAAAATTATCTGTTTAGGCAAGCAGGGGAAGCAGAGAGAGAAAAAGTCTTATCTGAACTGTATTGCCCAATTATGGGGCAATTAAGGGGGCGAAATAGGCTTTTCAAACACCCTCTTAGGCACACTTTAGCAAGTTTATAAAATGAAATAGGGTTTGCTGAAAAAGTCTTTTCGTAAGGGCTAGGAGTCAGGAGGGAGAATTAGAAGGAGGTCAGAATAGTCTCGAACCTGGGAAAGTATTTGGCGATGGCTTACGCCAAGCTACGCCATCGCCAGTGCCGCAGGCAATCAGTTTTTGATGGTTTCAAGACTTATTCCTTGCACCTTATTCATATTTTATCCCCCTACAGTCATTGTTCATGAGAAATATTTCTTTTTTACTTTATCATATACTCTCTGTAAAGACAACTTTATTAAACGCCATTTGGTTAAATTTTTAATATTGCCTGAATAATGATTTTTGTGATCTAAAAATTCATTTATTTCCGCTAAAATAACTGTTAATTTGTTAATTATATTCTCAGTTCTATACTCTGCAAAAAATTCTCTTGATAAAGACAAAGGAAGTGGAGATGATAGAGTCTTTAATATCTTCTGTACATCATATTCTAGAGAATATCCAGCAATTTTATAGCAATTAAATCCAGGGTCTAAGTAATCAGAAATCCCACCGTTTACACTAGAAAAAACTTGACATCCACAAGCAAGGGCTTCCATAGGTTGTAGACCGAAGCCTTCACTCACTCTCTCTTGCGCCCAATATTCAGCAGAGTCATAGAGATAAATTTTAGCTCGATTGAATAATCCAGGTAAATCTTCAATATAAGAATCAACTAGAAGAACTTTACACTGTTTTTGCAATACGGGAATTAATTCTTGAATTAAATATTCAGAAGATTTTCGTGCTTGAACTAAAACATCAATATCTCTCTCAACATGTAAATTGGTAAATTCATTAGCAATTTGATTAGGTAAATAATAAATCAGATTATTTGGTGCTTTTTGTCCCCAATATCCCATTGTACTGCGACTGACTGTGATGATGGGAATACTGCTAGGAAGATTGAATTTATAACCTGCACTGTGAGCATGATAAACTACATTATATTTTTGCAATTTACGAGCTAGTTTAGCTATATCAAATCCCCAGCTAATGACAAAAATTACGTTATCTAAATTTTGGGTTCGCAACAAGTCATCAAAAAAAAGTTTGTCTTTCTCTTTTTGTCGGTAAGTGACAAGTTCTGCACTACAAACTTGTTGAGCTAAATTCAATGTTTTTAACTCTGCCCAAAGACCACCACAGGCAAATTTTCTATCTGTTCCCGGAACTAAAAAATACAGTTTTCTCATGGTATGGCAACGGCTAGAGAGATAATTAGAGAGCAATTATGAAGGGGCGATAATTAGCCCAATCTTCGTAAGAATTCAGGAGTCAGGAGTCAGGATATTTGAGAAATTGGTTAATTATCAAACAGGTATTTTTGGCGTTAGCCTGAAGAAGCTGACTGCTTACCAATAATCCCATATGCTTTTAGCAGTGAGAGTGTCAATTCCGCCATTTTACTTTAATAAAATGAGCTTCACGTCCCCAACTGTCTCGTGTACGAATAGTATTTTCAATTGCTAGGTTAAAGGGAATAGCTGTTGTTAAGTAACGTTGGGCGATAGAACCTAAGTCTGGTGCAAGTTCAGAGGCTGTAGTTGCAGCTAGTCCTAAGCCTATCAGTTGTTCAATTGGTCGAAATGGTAACATTGCATATACACCTATAGCAAATCCAGCTGTTAACAGCATTGCTACAGATAAATTTGTACCGCAACGGGGATGCACAGCTAAATCCCATTCTCCACTGGTAAGGCGATGTTGGGCTAGTGTTACCGCACGCCGCAAATGACTGATATTGACTTCACCATAAAGGTAAAATCCCTGTTCTGTAGACAACCCGCTTAATGATTCGTTATCAAACTGCACATTGCTGGGGTTTCCGAGAGGGGAATAAACGCTTGTAGTTTCGCTCAGAACCCAAACAGTAGCGTGTTCTAGGGCGTGAACCTGACGCAGCATGAGAATTTCTTGCAGCCCAGGGACAAAAGATAGCTGTTTGAGTAAATTGCTGTCTTGACTCGGTGATGGTGCGATAAATTCAAGGTTAAAGAAGTTAAAGGGGAATGAGTCGCCTGAATAAGATGTTGAAGTATTCATTTTCCGTTAAGGGACTTGCAAGCTGATCAAGCTGGGACAGATTTCTTTCCAATTTAGCGTTTGTATCACTGAAGTGTTACTAATTTTTGTTGATCATTTCTTAAATAGGATTGCTATATTTAAGTTTTGTGTAAGGATTCAGGTCGAAGCTAGAGGGGTTAAAGAAGGTGTCTGCAAAGCAGAGTTAACCATCCCTTTGAT
>CAKZGI010000057.1 GCA_936914905.1 uncultured Trichormus sp.
TCTGGTGTATAGATATTATTGGCACTCTTACACCTTATTTAATCCACTTTCCTAAGGGTCTGCTGTCACCTGAAAAAAATAACCAGTTGGATAGCATAGCTTATCTAATTGATATTGCTACTAACATTATTTTCACGGCAACTGCTCAACACTCGGCTGTCAATTTTGGTCAATATGACTATGCTTGATGGATTCCTATCCTAATAATCCCTTTGCCCCCTATGAATCTTTATCAGATTTATTTACCAGAGATGGCAATAATATAATTCCTTTCACTAAAAGGTTGCCCAATAGATTGGAAACGATTAAGCAAATTGTTTTGGTGAAGGTGTTAACAATGACACCTTTATACTCTAGTCAATCACTGTTGACTTTAGGTAATCCGTTTTCAGAATCTTCGGCACAACAAGCTTTTGAGAAGTTTCAAACTGGTTTGCTGGAAATAGAACAGAAAATAGCTAATCGTAATGCTTCTCTATCTAAGCCTTACATTTACCTGCTCCCTTCCCGTATTCCCCAAAGTATCGCTATTTAATTGAGGTGATTGGTGATTGGGTATTGGGCATTGCTAAAAATATTCTGTCCCTTGCCACCTGCCTCCTATCCTTATGTGAGAAAATTTCTGATGGCTGATGGAAAAATGGTCTCTTTACATGGGATGCTAGTAAAATAAGCCAATTTTAATCTTTAACTTTTATTTTTAATTGTCAAAATGTCTGTAATTTCTGCTGTTACTGTTAAGGTTCCTGCCACCACTGCTAATTTGGGCCCTGGTTTTGACTGCATTGGTGCAGCTTTAAGGCTGTACAACGAATTTAAGTTTACTCGAAATGAGAGCGGGTTAATTATTCAAGTTTCTGGCACGGAAGCGGAAAAGGTACAAACGGATGAGAGTAATCTGTTATATCAGGCTTTTTTGAAGTTATATCAATATATAGAGCAGACATCGCCATCTGTAAAAATAGAGATTAAGTTGGGTGTACCACTGGCACGGGGTTTGGGTAGTTCTGCTACTGCTATTGTGGGTGGGTTGGTTGCTGGTAATGTGTTGGCGGGTTCTCCTTTGTCTGAGTTGCAGGTGATGGAGTTAGCGATCGCAATGGAAGGACATCCTGATAATGTTGTCCCAGCTTTATTAGGAGGATGCCGTCTAGCAGCTACTGGCCTTACAGGTTGGGAAATTTGTGATATTACGTGGCATCGGCAGATAGTTCCAGTGATAGCAATTCCTGATTTTGAGTTATCAACCTTAGAAGCACGGCAAGTTTTACCAACTCAAGTCAGTCGTGGTGATGCGATTTTCAATACTGCCCATTGTGGTTTATTACTGCGAGGTTTAGCAACTCATAGGGAAGAATGGTTAAGGGCAGCTTTACAAGATAAGCTCCATCAGCCCTATCGTCAAGCCTTAATTCCCGATTACGACGCTGTAGAAGCTGCTGCTGTGGCTGCTGGTGCTTATGGCATGGTAATTAGTGGTGCAGGACCGACTTTGTTAGCTTTAACAGATGAATTGCATACACCAGGAGTAGCAACAGCAATGAGAAATGCCTGGAAACAAGCAGGAATTAAATCTGTAGCGCGATCGCTACCCCTCGATATCCAAGGAGCAACTATTTTTTAGGAGTCAGGAGTCAGGAGTTAGGATGTTTTAAATCTTGACTTTTGACTTGATTTTTCTTGCTAATTACCAATTAGCAATTACCCACTATATATATATATATGTTATATATGGAGAAAATTCAGGCAGAGATTAAGCAACTTAACTCACAAATTCAGGAACTCCAGGAAGAACCGGCTGCACTGACTAATAATAATGTCGAGTCCGGGGAAAATGATTCAGCGTTAGTAATAGTTGAGGCATATCGCCGTCAAGCCAGAGAAAATCCCCAAATTGCAGCGGAACTTCAAGGTATAGATAGAGTGATCGCCTTTTTAGAAAAACAAAAACATCAGAGACAAACCTATCTCAATCAGTTGCAACTCTTCTCCAAAAGTCTTTAGCAAGAACAAGAATAATTAGAAGCTGCCAAAAAAATTACCCAAACCCATGCACAGAGAGTTAATCAACTCGGTGGGGAACTTGCAACCGAAATTAAACTTCTGAAAGCTTGTGCTGATGAACTTAGCCCCATGTATTGGCAGGTTTACTATAAACCCTTAATTACCGGATTGAAAACCATCTCCGTTCCCCACGTTCGTTCTCATGGAGAAGTATGGACAATTGTCAACTGCATAGTTTAGGTATTAAAACCCAGTAATCAATACTTTATCAAATCAACATCAAAAATTTGAACCAATATTATAGCTTAAAAAAGCGGCAAATCAGTCCGCTTTTTTCTTGACGTTACAAAATTTTACTCTTAGAATGGCTATGAGATGATTTGCGTAAGTATTTATTACTAAAAATCCTCTTATCTGAAAAGATGTAAAGGAAATTGTTTACAAAAGTAACGATTCCTTAATATAATGTAATTAAAAGAAAAACTAAAAATTGATTGTCAACAGTGATGAATCCGATACAAATCCCTTGGCTATCAGCCATAATTTTCTTGCCCTTAGTGGCATCCCTGGCCATTCCCTTCATTCCTGATAAAGACGGTAAAACAGTTCGCTGGTATGGTCTAGGAGTAGCTTTTGCAGACTTTGCATTAATGATTTTTGCCCTTTGGCAGGGTTATGATTTCCAAAGTTCAGCCCTGCAAATGACAGAAAGCTACGCTTGGATACCCCAAATAGGCTTTAACTGGGCTGTAGCAATTGATGGTTTATCAATGCCCTTGATACTCTTAACAGGCTTAATCAACACACTCGCAGTATTTGCGGCTTGGAAAGTAACCAATAAGCCGCGTTTATTTTATGCATTAATGTTGGTGATGTACAGCGCCCAATTAGGTGTATTCCTCGCCCAAGACTTATTAATGTTCTTCTTAATGTGGGAAATTGAGTTAGTACCCGTTTACTTGCTTATTTCCATCTGGGGAGGAAAAAACCGCCGCTATGCAGCCACCAAATTTATTATTTACACCGCCGCAGCATCTATATTTATTCTGGTAGCTGGTTTTGCAATGGCTTTCTATGGTGATGACTTCACCTTCAAAATGACAGAATTGGGAATGAAAGAATATCCCCAAGCCCTAGAACTTTCACTATATACAGGTTTCTTAATCGCTTACGGTGTAAAACTACCAATTTTCCCCTTCCATACATGGTTACCTGATGCTCACGGTGAAGCATCTGCTCCCGGTTCAATGGTATTAGCTGGTGTGTTGTTGAAGATGGGTGGATATGCACTGATTCGCTTTAACGTAGAAATGTTAACTGATGCCCACGTTGTTTTCGCTCCAATCTTAGCAATTTTAGGTGTAGTCAATATTGTTTACGGTGCTTGTTGCGCCTTAGCTCAAACCAACCTCAAACGCCGTTTAGCTTACTCTTCCATCGCCCACATGGGGTTTGTATTAATCGGGATTGCATCTTACACAGAAATTGGTATCAGCGGTGCTGTGTTACAGATGCTTTCTCACGGTTTAATTGCTGCTAGTTTATTCTTCCTCTCTGGTGTAACTTACGAACGTACTCAGACCTTAATGATGGATAAAATGGGCGGCATGGCTAAAGTAATGCCCAGAACCTTCGCTCTGTTTACTATCGGTTCAATGGCTTCTCTGGCTTTACCTGGTATGAGTGGTTTCGTCGGTGAACTGATGGTGTTCCTGGGTATTGGCACCAGTGATGTTTACAGTTCCAGCTTCAAAGTAGTAGTCATCTTCCTATCCGCAGTTGGTGTGATTTTGACTCCCACCTATTTACTTTCCATGTTGCGTCAAGTTTTCTACGGTAAGCAAAGCAAAGACTTACATTTAGATACTGTAGTCGCTGATGTTAAACCTCGTGAATTGTTCATCACCGCTTGTTTATTACTTCCTATAGTCGGGATTGGTTTCTATCCTAAGTTAGCTACACAAACCTATGATGTGAAGACTGTTGAAGTTGCTGCTCACGCTCGTCAAGTTTTACCAGTTGTGGCTCGTCAAGAACCCTTTAACTTGTACTCACAAATCTTTACTGCTCCAACCTTAGCTAGTTCTCCAACCTTAGCTAGTTCTGAATTCGTTAATATATCTGAGTAATTATAAAGCTCGTCAAGGGCGCTGCTAAATCTTAAATTAAGAGGGGTTTTAGGGGTAGTTGTAAAACTCCCCCTATAATTTTGTCGTAACGTTTTTGAAACTTGAGGATTTTCACCAAAGTGAGCAACCGAGCGACAAAATTACTACCAGCTTGAGTTTGAGAGCCAAAACTAGTACAGTACGGCGTAAATAAACCAACCATTCATTCGATATCTATGAAACGCTTAGACAGTATTCATTTTGACTTCCACACTGCGGTACTACTAGTCTGTTCAAGACATTTTGATGGATCAGGAAAACCAAATTTTCTTCGTGGTTTATTCAAAAAAATAGCCGCCCCCTTACGGAAGCGGCCGTTCTTTAAACAAAGACCTTAGTAATCAAAATCTCCACCAGCAGGACCAGCAGCAGGAGCAGCATCTTTAGGTTCTGGCTTGTCAACAACAATACATTCAGTTGTCAACACCATACCAGCGATAGAAGCTGCGTTTTGCAGTGCAGAACGAGTTACCTTCGCCGGATCAACAATACCAGCAGCCAACATATCAACAAATTCGTTGCTGGAAGCGTTGAAACCAATGTTGAAATCTTTCTCTTTTACTCTTTCTGCAATTACAGCGCCGTTTTGACCAGCGTTTTCTGCGATTCTCTTCAGAGGAGCAGGTAAAGCACGAGCAACGATTAAAGCACCAGTTAACTCTTCATACTTGAGGTTGCTGTTAGCCCAAGTTTCTAACTGGGGAGTGAGGTGAGCCAAGGTTGTACCACCACCGGGAACAATACCTTCTTCTACAGCAGCCTTGGTAGCGTTGATGGCGTCTTCCAAGCGTAGTTTCTTGTCCTTCATTTCGGTTTCGGTAGCTGCACCAACTTTAACTACAGCTACACCACCGGACAATTTAGCCAAACGCTCTTGGAGTTTTTCCTTGTCGTAGGAAGATTCTGTTTCTTCCATCAGATGGCGGATTTGTTCGCAACGAGCCTTAACTGCAACATCGTTACCTTCAGCAACAATTGTGGTGTTGTCCTTGGTGATAGTGATGCGGCGAGCTTTACCCAGGCTATCCAGCTTGGTAGTATCTAGCTTCAAACCAGCGTCTTCAGTGATGAGTTGACCACCAGTTAAGACAGCGATATCTTCTAGCATAGCCTTACGGCGATCGCCAAAACCAGGAGCTTTAACAGCCGCAACGTTGAGTACACCGCGCAAACGGTTAACTACCAAAGTAGCCAAAGCTTCTTTTTCGATATCCTCAGCGATAATCACCAAAGGACGACCGGAACGAGCTACTTGCTCAAGTACAGGTACTAAATCTTGTACTAAAGCAATTTTCTTGTCGGTTAACAAAATGTAAGGCTCATCAAACACCGTTTCCATCCGCTCTGCATCAGTTGCAAAGTAAGGAGAGATATAGCCTTTATCAAAGCGCATCCCTTCAGTGATTTCGAGTTCGGTGGTCATAGACTTCCCTTCTTCCAGGGAAATTACGCCTTCTTTACCGACCTTGTCCATAGCTTGAGCAATCATGCTACCAACTTCTTCGTCGTTACCAGCAGAAATTGCCGCAACTTGTGCTATCGCTTTAGAATCTTCTACAGGACGAGCGTGTTCAGCAATTTTTTCAACTAAGAAAGCAGTAGCTTTATCAATACCGCGCTTCAACAGAATTGCATTAGCCCCAGCAGCCACGTTCCGCAAGCCCTCTTTAACAATGGCGTGAGCTAAAACGGTAGCGGTGGTTGTACCATCACCAGCAGCATCGTTAGTTTTAGAAGCAGCTTGACGAATCAAAGCTACGCCAGTGTTTTCAATATGGTCTTCTAGTTCAATTTCTTTCGCAATAGTTACACCATCATTAACGATTTGTGGTGCGCCAAATTTTTTCTCTAGAACTACGTTACGACCTTTTGGTCCAAGGGTGACAGCAACAGCTTCGGACAGAATATCAATACCACGCTCAAGGGCGCGACGGGCATTTTCGTTGTAAATAATGCGCTTTGCCATAATCTGTGTAATTTTCGAATTGGTTATTTGTTAGTTGTCAATTTTTCAGCCATTTGCTGGGGTGTAACTTGCCAACTCAAAATTTTGACTTTTGACTTTTGACTTGTTCGACCCCTCATCACCGAACTAGCTAACGACTGCTAGAATATCTTTCTCAGAAAGCAGTACATATTCTTCAGTGCCAAGCTTAACGTCGGTGCCAGCATACTTGGAGTAAAGCACTTTATCACCGGCTTTAATTTCCAATTCTTGGCGGCTACCGTCATCATTCCGCTTGCCAGGTCCAAGGGCTACTACTTCGCCTACTTGGGGTTTTTCCTTAGCGGTGTCAGGCAAATACAAACCACCTGCGGTCTTTTCCTCAGCGGCGGTCACTTTTACAAAAACGCGATCGCCTAAAGGTTTAACTGTAGATACGCTTAGAGATACAGCTGCCATAATTTTAATTTTTGCTCTCTTGTTAGCACTCTCGACTCCTGAGTGCTAATCTACCGAAAAGCAGTGACAAATGGCAATAATGTTTTCTGTACGGGTTTCCGAACTAAATTCAGCTATCAGTTGTCAGTTTTTCCCATCCTGCCTTTTAACTTCTTTCCGTCACCTTTGGGATGATGCCTCCAACACGCTGCCCGAAGGCTTTAGCGATACGACAGTCGCTCATGGGGGAAACCCCCAAGACCACGCTGACTCACCTGTCACCTGTCACCTTCTACCTGAACCAAAAAGTTACTTCAGGTAAAGTATAAATGCCTAATTGTTTTTGTTGTCTGGTTCTGTTGCGTAAGTAATGAATATTTTTATATGGACAACTTTTATTTGCAAAGCTGAGAAATTGTTATAGAACTGTAATCAGGGAGTCGCTTAATGAGTAACAATACAGTGAGCTAAAGAATTGCTGTCCAATCCCCAAAACTACTAAAGCCAAGGAACTGAAAGCCGTAAGTAATTGTGTAGATGTTCTAGGACTGGCAATTCTTCAACGAACAGCTTTATGTTTGTTCTGAGCAGATAGTGATTCACAACTGGTCAAAACAGGCTAATCTAGAATTCTGGGAATGCTGGAAACTGCGACTCAAAGAGCGACACATCAACCCATTTCACGAGAGTCATCCCATTTGCATCTTCAGAACTAAAACTAACTGCTTGCGTGTTTGTTGTTCTAGGCAGATAATGGTAGTTTACCGAGATGGGGTCTGGTATAGCCAAACAAAACCGGAAGTCATTGAGCGGATCATCCCAGAACACTTAATCGGCATAATGGTGGTTGAAGCACAAGCATTTTTAACCCATCCTTTGCCAGAAACTTCCCTGGTTTCTTGTGAACCTCTGATTGAGGCTTAACATCCAAGGGATATAGCAGAGCAAAAGTAAGCAAATGAAAGTGCGGGTGAGTTTTGATCCAGGTCCATCTTCAGCTAAATACTGAACTTGTCAGCCAGACAGATTATTATTTAATCAGGTTTTTTAGCCCGCCCCTTTCAAAGCAACATATAATAACGCATTATAAATACTATTGCTCTCCGTATCCTTACTGGAATTTTGTCATCAAGCTACTATTTTCTTCAAAGTGTCCATCACCTTTTAGACTTTTAGGCAGCAAAGGCAAGTTAAGTGGGAAAAAACAACATCTCAATAATCCACCATAAAGGATAACTATTCAAGACCTTGATGGATCGACGCGCGACAAGTGCCACTGCTATGAAAGAGCCCAGCATGAAAGATCACAAACGACTTCTATTGATTGATGATGACCCTAACCTCATCTTGCTGGTGAAGGATTACTTAGAATTCCGGGGATACGAAGTCATCACAGCCGAAAATGGACGAGAAGCTCTGGAAATTTTAGAACATGAAGTTCCAGATATGATCATCTGTGACGTGATGATGCCAGAAATGGACGGATACACTTTTGTTGAACAAGTACGACAAAATGAACGTACAAGTTGGATTCCCGTTCTCTTCCTCTCCGCTAAGGGACAAAGTGCAGACCGAGTTAAAGGACTGAACAAAGGTGCTGACGTATATATGGTCAAGCCCTTTGAACCTGAAGAACTCGTAGCACAAGTAGAATCCTCACTTAAGCAAACTATCCGTTGGAAAGAACACCAAACAAAAGGAGGGGAAAATGGTTCCCGTATCCAGGTTCCCTTCGATGTCCAGTTGACCCCAACAGAACTGAAAGTCGTACAGTTTGTAGCTAGGGGTTTAGCCAACCGGGAAATTGCTGAAGAATTAAATGTGAGTCAGCGTACAGTTGAAAGCCATGTTTCCAATATGTTGGGTAAAACCAATCTCCACAACCGTACTGAATTAGCACGTTGGGCAATTGAAAATCAAATGGCTTAAAGGCTTGGCTGATTTCTGAAATTTCAAAGTTATGAGTTTTGGGTTACAGTGTCCTAACTCAAAACTCAACACTAGATTTTTCTTCTGCATTCAGTCTGAAAGCTTTTGACATACTCCCACCCCTTCAAGGGGTGGTATTCTGGGGTCAAACAGCGATTGTGGGCATAACTCGTCTGACATCACCTAACCCAACAGTCGATGTCCCGAGTGCATGACTGGGGACAAAGCCCCTAAAGGACTTAAAAACATGACAATCCTTTGGATTTTCAGGTTATTACTGGTTGGTAGGATTTCAAACTTCCCACTATTTGTCGTAAATTATGGATTGTGAAGCTCAATTTGGATCTTTTAAATTTAAACTTCATGATTCATAATTTATGATACAGTCCTCAAGCCCTATATTCCAACCCTGATATCACCTAAAAATATTACTACACGACCTCACGTAAATACCCCATTTCCTCAACTGGAAATAACTGTAGAGTAGGTTAGCGACAACATAACCCACCACAAACCAAACTATCAACTTTTTAAAATAACTTCATAGAATGATCGATCCTGTTTTAATCTCATTCCCCTGAACCTTGTCCTTGTTCTCACAACAGTGGAGAAGGGGAATCCAGCAATTATTTAACCCACATTCTGCAATTCAATAAATAGTACAAATAAATAGTACAAATAAATAGTACTAATGAACTATAGCAACGATCTATTAAAAAATATTGTTTTTAACAATCAAGTACCCATAAAAAATAAATTCTGCACACAGAAAATCCGACTTGGTTATGGCGTTTAAAAAAGTTAGTTAGACAACAATGTTTAATTTGAATCTTTCAATCAATCAGTTATAAAAAAATCAGACTATGCAATCGTGAATCAATTCTTTGGCAGTTTTTATAAAACTGACTATATTTATTACTAACCTAACCCTGTGTTGATATTTAACCTGTTCTTGCTACCTTTTACATCTGTGCTTGTACTACAAAATGAAGTACTGAATGTGGTTCAAAAAAGCCAAAAACTTGCTCAGAGCATTTACCAGTACAGAATAGCTATCAAGAAGAAAAAGTATCTTATGGGGGAATAGAGCAAATATGGCAGATAGTAGAAAGTGCAGACAGAAAAAAAGCAGACTTAAATAAATTAACCCAAAGCATTCAAGAGGAGTTTCTAAAAATCAGCAAACAAGTAGGTAGATTAGTCAAAGAAGAATCTGAACAGAGATCGTTACAGAGATCGTTAGCGGAATTAAAAATTAAAGAACTGGCAGTATAATTAAAATATCCTAAAATATAGGACTTAGAAATTACGGAGAGGTTAAATAAAGGACAAACAGTACTTTATCAAGTAAGAGGTAAACTAATAGAAAATCAGGAGTTAATCACCCAACATCATAACTCTATAACTCTACTCTATAACTCTTGTGGTCGATTTATTTGAGCAATAATGAATATTTTCGAGACAACCGAATTAGAGACCATAGAAATATTGAGAATATATAAAGAACAGCCCTACAGCTTGTCAAAAGTATTATTTATTTTCTTACTTTTCAAATCTCTAATTCA
>CAKZGI010000058.1 GCA_936914905.1 uncultured Trichormus sp.
GGCTGATGTAATCAACCGGGCTAACCTGGGTATGGAAGTAATGCACGAACGTAACGCTCACAACTTCCCATTAGACTTAGCTGCTGGTGATGTTGCTCCTGTTGCTTTGGCTGCTCCTCCAATCAACGGCTAATCTTAAGTATCTCAGATCACTAGAAAATACCCCCCATTTTTGGAGGGTATTTTTGTTTATTTTTGTTTTTTAATTTCTGAATCAGAATATCCAGGATATAGGGATTTTCAGAGGGATTCTCAGGATGAAAATGTGTGATTCAGGATTGGAAGATAAATAGGATTTAGATTTGATGACCTTGATCGATCATAGAGAGCAATTTACACAACATAAAAAAATTTTTTTTAAATCCTGTATACTATTTTCTAAGGAGAAAGAACTTGTAGAACAAGAAAAGCAACGTGCTCAAAGAGATTAGATTAATAGCTTATTTAGTTTCCCAAGGTATTGACCCAAATAACTTACCTAGTAGCTAAATAAATATGCTTCTTGCGAACCTTTTATGGAATCGAATAACAAATAAAACTCTGATCTAGGCTATAATCCTTCCCAGCCATGGGTTTTTAGGTTTTTATACTTCCTATAAACCTTTGATGTTAATGCCGTACCATAAAACCAACGGAAGAGCTATAAATGTCAGATTGTTGTTAACAAAGAATCTGACAAGATACAGCAGGAGTCAGGAGTAAAACTCTCTTGGGGTCTAGGTTTCAATTTAGATTCTCTACTTCTTTCATCTGCAATCTGCTGTAAGTCAGAAATAAAAACTGCTTAGTGTTTAAGTTGTGATTTCTTTTGGGTAAGTTTTTCAGAGTTAGAGTTTATGAGGTTTATTGCAAACAAAGAATAAGTAAGTCGGCGGGAAAAAACAGAAGTATGTAACAAAAAGTAAAATTACCAAAACCCTCTTCCCTGTTGCCTTTTAGCTGTAATAAGGACAATTTTCAACGCCAACCTACTTAACTTGCTTCTAATAAACGTCTCTCTGGCTTGATTCAGAGTTTATTGATATTCGGTTTCTGGTTAGGAGTCAGCAACTAAACCAATGCCAGCTTGTACTGTCATAATTTGATTATGCAATATCACCGTTTTAATTGCGATCACAGTATTTAGCAGTATTTAAAGCTGTATTATTAAGATCCTGTATCTCTAGCGGCAGCCTTAGCCATAAATCCTTAAATCCGGATTATGACAATCTTCATGATGAAAATGATGCCCTAAAACTAATGTAGTTTGATACAATAAAGAATTGGTTTTTACAGTAAAGGCATAGCTATACAGATTAAATATCATATTTAATTGTCGAAATAGAACGTTAACAAGCAATTCAATATAAAATCTAAAATTTCAAATCGCACAGCACAATGGCAAACTTAACTCCTAATTCTAGTTTCAGTGTGACGCTACGCTTGCAAATTCCCAACCGGGTGGGGATGTTGGCTTCTGTAACACAGGCGATCGCACTCAGTGGTGGTAATCTAGGACAAATTGATTTAATTGAACAAACCCGCAAAGAATCCATCCGTGATATTACAGTTGATGCGGCTAGTACAGAACACGCGGAAACTATTGTTCAAGCTATAAAAGGATTACCTGATATCAAGGTGATCAGTGTTTATGATCGCACCTTTAATTTACATCGTGGTGGCAAAATCAGCATCGCTAGTAGAATCCCTCTCAAAAGTGTTTCCGATTTAGCAATGGCTTACACTCCTGGAGTCGGTCGGATTTGCACTGCGATCGCCCAAAATCCAGAGGAAGTTTACAATCTTACTATCAAACAAAACACTATCGCGATCGTCACTGATGGTAGTGCGGTTTTGGGTCTGGGGAATCTTGGACCTGGTGCTGCTTTACCCGTGATGGAAGGTAAGGCCATGTTGTTTAAAGAATTTGCAGGTCTTGATGCTTTCCCTATCTGTCTTGCTACCCAAGATACAGATGAAATTGTCAAAGCAGTGAAAAATATTGCCCCTGTGTTTGGTGGTGTGAATCTAGAAGATATTGCTGCACCCCGCTGTTTTGAAATTGAAAAAAGACTGCGACAAGAATTAGATATACCAGTGTTTCATGATGACCAACATGGTACAGCAATTGTTACTTTAGCTGCATTATTTAATGCCTTAAAATTAGTCAATAAATCAATTGCAGACATCCGCATTGTAATTAATGGTGCTGGTGCAGCTGGAGTGGCGATCGCTTGTTTACTCCGCAAAGCAGGAGCAGAAAAAATCTTGATCTGTGACTCCAAAGGCATTATATCCACCAATCGTACTGATTTAAACGAAGAAAAAAAAGAATTTGCAGTCAAAGCCCAAGGGACTTTAGCAGGTGCTATGCAAGGTGCAGATGTGTTTATCGGTGTCAGCGCACCCGGAGTTTTAACACCAGAAATGGTGCAAGGAATGACAAAGGATGCAATTGTGTTTGCCATGGCTAATCCCATCCCTGAAATTCAACCAGAATTAGCCCCCAAGAACGTGGCAGTTATGGCTACAGGTCGCAGTGACTACCCCAACCAAATCAATAATGTCCTGGCGTTTCCAGGGGTGTTCCGTGGGGCTTTAGATTGTCGGGCCAGAACGATTACCACAACAATGTATTTAGAAGCAGCTAGTGCGATCGCATCTTTAGTTAAACCTTCCGACTTGAATCGAGAACATATTATTCCTTCAGTCTTTGATAGTCGTGTTGCTACTGCTGTTGCTGCTGCTGTACAACAGGCCGCACGAGAAGAAGGAATTGCTCAAAGTTAATAACAGTAAAAACCCACTAATGTGGGTTTACAATTTCATAATCTCTCAAGAGTCAGCCTTCAGCTAAGAATAGAATTTGCAACATTGTTTTTCAAAAAAATCAATTTAAGTCATGAAATACTCAATTATTACAGGTTTATTGGCAGCAACTTTAACCTTATTTACTATCGTTGCTAAAGCCGAAGAGACTCCATTCTCATATTCCGTAAGTTCCCTCTCATCACCGGTAAAATATTAAAGACTCAAAAAATCCCACCTCTAAAAAACTTTTCAGGAGCAGCAGAAATTGCTTTAGCAGAATACCTCAAAATAATTAAAGCGAAAATGTATAGTGCTTTCCGGTGTCCATATTGTCACCACCAAAAAGAACTATTTGGTAAACAAGCATGGGCAACTATTACATATATTGAATGTGATCCTAAAGGTACTAACCCACAACCTGATCTATGTCACAAAGCAAAAATAAAAGGTTATCCGATTTGGGAAATTCAAGGTAAAATCTATGCAGGAATGCAATCTTTAGAAACTCTAGCTCAGATATCTGGTTATCAAGGAAAACGCAATTTTAAGAACTAATTCAAACACAAAGTTCGCAAGTATTGAAGATGATGTTTGTAAAGTCATTGGTGATGTATAAAAGAACTGTAGATTTCCCCTAGCCTCTTTCACATTAGGATGGGCATTTATATAATAAATAAACTGAATTCCGCAGACACTATCTGGGCAATTTGCCATTCTAGGTAAAAACGCCGCATTTGTTCTAAATTACTTTTTTATAATCCTTTACCACATTTGGCTATTAAGTCTTTTGAAAGTCTTTTTATAAAAGTCTTTTTATAACTGATGCACCGTGTTGTGCTCATTTCTCTCCACCTTGCTCAACTTCTACAATTCGCCGCCTAATTGTGGCTGTCATGATAGCATTAGGTGAACAACGAGCAGCAGCACGTTGAGATGATTCCAGAAGTTGAATTAAATCTTTGAGAGTGTTTTCTTACTCGTTAATTACGATATTTTGAGCAGTTTAATAATTACGATATTTTGAGCAGTTTAATTTCCATCATTATCTCACTCACGTAAAAAGTTTATTTACTTTCTTCTTCCTTCACAAACTCCAAATATCCCTTACTTAATTCCTCCACAGCCAAATCATAAAACTGTTTCCCATGTTCTGGAGTAGCTAAAGCAGGATTGGAACCCATACGGCCATCGTGGTAACGTAAACGAAAATCAACAGCACCATAAATTTTGTGTCCAGAAACAACTTCTAGAGACAGGTATGCTTTTTTTATTGCTTCTGGATAATAATATTGAGTCACAGCTACTTCACTAGGAGTTGCATGAGAACCTTCTTGATCACTGTATAATTCTTTAGCCAGCTTATACACAGAAGCACATATAAACCAATTAGCAAGTTGACATTGCACTTTTGATGCATTAGGAATTTGCAAATCTTCTAAATGAGCGTAAATTTCTGAAAAAGCCGCTTTGAGAGTAGCAATATTTCCACCGTGTCCGTTAATAAAGTAGAACTTGGTAAAACCAGCTTTGGCTAAACAAGTTATATAATCTCGCACTACCAAAATTAAAGTGCTAGGACGCAAACTAATTGTCCCTGGAAAAGCAGTATGATGTAATGCCATACCGACATTGATTGTTGGTGCAACCATAGCTTGAGTCGCTTCACCAACTCCACGGGATATAGCTTCTGCACAAATAGCATCAGTACCAATTAAACCAGTAGGACCATGTTGTTCTGTAGAACCAATGGGGAAAATAATTCCCTGAGAGTGCTGTAAATAAGTTTCTACTTCTGGCCAAGTGCTGAGATGTAATAACATTTTATGTAAATCTTAAAACCTAAATTATATATGAATTTTGAACGATTAATGAATACTATAAATAAATCTATCTGGCGTTATAAATTTGTAAGCATTCAGCTAATGCCTAACGGCACGCTACGCGAACAGCAATCAGCTTTTTCAGGCTAACGCCAAAAATACCTGTTTGATAATTAACCAATTTCTCAAACATACTGACTCCTGACTCCTGAATTCTTACATAAATTTTTGATTTTTAATTTTTAATTTTAAATTTATAGGGATGGAGTCGCAACAAGTTTTGAACTATACAGTTATACCGATATCTTTCAACTCTCCGTACAAACTCAGGTGACCTAAAAAGATGCGTGATAAGACTACCTTATTTCTATTGGTTTTAAGTGGTAAATCAGGAGTTTTATAACTATGCGGTGTAATTAAATTGCATCAATTTCTGTTAGTGGAAGATGTGAGCCTCCCATGAGCGCGGTTTACGCTCCTGCAATAAGTGAAAGAAACAAGTTCAGATTGAAAACCTGAAGTACTTGCTGGGCAAGGGTTATAAAATGTGTTTCTTGAGATTATAAACATTTTACCGATACTGCAACTTTAGCTGATGATACTTGTTGCGAATCTCCAAACAAGAACTACTCCAAGTGGATAAGATGTTTCTTTTCTGGATTCTCAACTATACCAGGAGAAAGAGATAATAAACTTCACTCTTGGTCCTGAATTAATCAAAGCAATAATGTTTTTTTACGTCTTGGGTAATTTCCCATGTACAAGACATCCCAGCCGGAAAAGTCACTAAATCACCTTTACTGATTTGTAATGGTTGTCCGCCATTAGGAGTCACAATTACATTACCTACTAAAAAGTAGCAAGTTTCTTGAGAATCATAAGTCCACGGGAATTTAGCAATTTCTTTTTGCCAAATCGCCCATTTGTATACGCCTAATTGGTTGAGGCTCTCTTGACTAGGTTGATGCTCGATCTTAATTTCCATCTGTATTGAATCTAGTTGGTTTTAGCAGTAGGATTGGATGTCCTCTCCACATTGATCTACTAAATAACACAATGCGCGAAAACGCAAGCCGACTAGTTGATCATACAGTGGATTGAGCTTACACATTGGAGGAATGTGAGCTACTTTGCGACCCAAGAACATTATATCACGTTCAAAGGGACATTGAGCAGGAATCAGTTTGGCTATAAATTTAGCGAGTTTACGGTTGTGAATTTCAATTTCATCTAACCATTGACGGATTGGTTGTAGTAAATCAGATTTATTACTTGTTTGATGATTTTCTCCAATGGGGCTAATTAAAGTAGGGAGAATAATAGGTTGACTATTTGTGGTGATCATAGTTCTAAATCCTGTTGTCTTTAGATGGACGAAATTTTGCAAATTTAACTGTTATCCATGCAATTTATTGCATAAATCTGCGTTGTCTTGGTAATTATAGTAAAGACAATTCTGACTTAGATATCTTACATGGAATCAGCAGAGATATCCTTCAACTAATTGCTATTTAAACTCACCGGATGTTGAAGAACTGTCCCGTTATATACAAAATAACAAAGAAATCATAAAAATGATATTACCCTAACTTATTAATTACTTATATCGAATATTGCGATCCCATATATCAATCCCAAAAGCTTGGTGAGAAAAGTATTCGGTGCTACAGACTCTAGCTGTGCAAATTAAAATGTAGCTGAGATTGAACAAAAATCAGGTTTGACAAATATTTAGCTATTTGCACAGTAAATTTTAGAACTGAAGAATATAGACAAGAATGTTAGATAAGTTACATAACCTAACCTGAATCCTTACTAACTGGTAGCAAGGCAGCATCTGATAAGAATAAACTAATCGACTGTAAAATTAGCTGATAAAAACTCAATATCAGTTATGGCACTTCTAAATGATAAGTAGGTAGACACAAATAAACATAACTATGTAACATGTAAATTACTTGAAACCCTTGCGATTGCTTGATTCCGCTTTGCTGCATTCGCCATGACATAGTTATAAATTTTTCCGCCCACCTACTTATATGAACAAATCTATTTCCTAGCCCCTCGTCCCTGTTTTCACGGGTATGATGGAATCATATTTTATTTCTGCGAAATTAGGTACACCTTGATTCATTCATTTTTTACTATTTCCTATTAAGATCCTTTACGAGTTATGATGGCGACTTACAGTAGTAATCAGGAGTCAGGAGTCAGGAGTCAGCTGTTACGCATTTACTTTTTTCCCCAAAAGGCTTGCTAGAAGGATTCTAGGTTACTAAATATTAAGTTTAGCTGCGTAACAGCTTAACACTCTCTTCCTGTGTTGGTTTCAATTTAGATTCTGTACCTCATTGATCTGCAATCTGCTGTAATTCTTATTTGACTTTTACAGGAGCTTGTAATAGTTCAAGATCTCGAATTAACAGTATTCCTGGACTCTCAAATTTAATGCTGATCTAAATATTCACAGGATCTGTTTCTTTTTCAACATAAGCACGTACTTCATAAAACCAGAAATCATGTAATTATTCAGTCAAACATTTTGCCGATTGATGTGAATCATTTCCCAAGTTGTATATGTGCCAATGAGACTCCACAATAAATAAGGAACTAGCAATAATGCTGCCCAAATAGAAACAGATAAAACTGCGAAAGTGACTAAAAGACAGATGATAAAACCTGTACCACCAAGAATTGTACCTACTTTGAGACTACGTAACCTAAACATGACAGGTGTGTAAGCAATGCTAAATATTTCTAGCAGTAGGTATAAACCCATCATTAACCAGGTTGTACTACTACCAGGATTGTGTTCCCATATCATATAAGCTGACCAAGCGCCACAAATAAAGATTACTGTCCAGATTAACGGAATTGCCCCTTCAAAAGTCAGCCATCTGGGTCTTTGTAAGTGCCTGAACCACTGGCGATCGCTAGGTGTAATCCGGGTACTTGCAAAGGCTACTAAGAAGGCCACACCTCCAATTACCATCCAAGATTTAATCATAGTTTCCTATCCTTGATGCTGACTTTCCTGAAGAATAACACAGTAATTCTGTCAGTAAATAATGTGTTAATTGTACGTATTAGTAATTGAAGCCTGGGAAGAGGTTATTATTCTTTTCCTATCTCCAAGTTCTATCTTATGCCTTAATATTTGGTGGTAATTATGTCTGGAGGTGGGTGTATATAGTCAGTGGATGGAACTAAGGTTTACAAGAGGGGGATATAACAAGTAATCAGTCATGAATATGCACACTGAATCGGAAGTGCGATCGCATCACCATGATCAGCCATCGCTTGCACCCAAGCTACAAGATATCGCTAAAACTATTAGTTTTACTGGCTGGATCACTGTATGGGTGCAATTGGCACTAGTAATAGTCAGCGGCTTGGCCTTGTTGTTTGCTGCTACTGGTCGTGATTTTGCTCAACAACAAAATACAGGTCTAGGAGTTGGCATATTTTGGGGTGTGTGCGGAATTTTAGTGCTGTTATTTAGTGTTTATTGGAATTTTCGTTACACACGCCTCAGTAAACGCCTAGCAAACCCCAATCCAACTTTACATCCCAGTAAGGCAGAAACCGTTAGAGCTATCCGACTAGGAATAATGGTGAGTTTAGTGGGGATTTTAATCAGCATCTTGGGTGCAGGTGCAACGGTAGGTGTGCTAGTAGCTAAATCTGTCTCCCAACCCCCAGGAGTGGCAATTACTGACCCTTATAGGATTATTCGTGCTATGGATGTATTTGTAGAAGTTGCAAATATTAATAGCATTGCGGCTCACTTTGTGAGTACTGTGGCTTCTCTGTGGTTGTTAGAAAAAGTCCATCACCATTAATTTGTAATTATTTATTCTTCTACTCGATACCCTAACTCTGCTAACCTCACTGGTGAATGTCGCCATTTGGGTTGCACTTTCACAAATAATTCTAGGTAAACTTTACCAGCAATCAGTTTTTGGATTTGTTCACGAGCTCTACTACCAATAGCTTTCAGCATTGTGCCACCTTTACCAATCAAAATCCCTTTTTGGGAATCTCTCTCGACGTGGATAGTTGCGAGTACACGGGTAATGCTTGGGGTTTCTTCTACTAAATCAATTGTGATCGCCACTGAATGAGGTACTTCTTCACGGGTTAACAATAAAATCTGTTCCCGAATTAATTCCCCCATAATAAACCGTTCTGGCTGGTCTGTAACTAAATCTGGTGGATAATAAAAAGGCCCAGGTTCTAAATGTTCAATTAATAATTCTTGTGCTTCCACTAATCCTAAAGCAGTCTTAGCAGAAAATTTGATAGTTTGCCATTGATGTTCCTTCGCCAACTGAATATAACTATCATCCAGTTTCTCAGCATCTGCTGGTTGTTCGTCAATTTTGTTAATCCCCAATATTACTGGTGTTTGACTACGACTGAGTAACTCAGTAATAAAGAGATCGCCTCCACCACAAGGCGCTGTTCCATCAACTACACACAATACAACATCTACCGACTCAATTGCGATTTTGGCATTTTTTACCAGGACTTCTCCTAATTGATGATGAGGTTTATGAATTCCTGGTGTATCAACAAAAATTAACTGAGCTTTATCTGTAGTTAAAATACCCCGTAACCGATTTCTAGTAGTTTGAGGTATAGGTGATGTAATAGCAATTTTTTGTCCTACTAATTGATTCATCAAAGTAGATTTACCTACATTGGGACGACCAATAATGCCGATAAAACCAGATTTAAACTCAGGAGGAGCTTGAGGAATTGTTACTTCTCCTGAAAACGAGAAGGTATAATTATCACTACTACTCACCTTGGACTCCACCTTCATATTTCACAATTCGGATAAATTCTTATTATCAGTTTAATCTATTACTGAATAGATTTTCTTATGTTCTTCAAAAGAAGATCAGCAATCACCCAACAAGAAATTGCAAATTCATCATTCAAGAACTTCAGATAACCCACTTCTCCAGAAAATCCAGCTTATTGTTCATAACTGATTACTAAACTTAAGTTCCTGGTAAATTTCGCAATCTCACATTTAAATGAGTCCGATCTCCTAAAGTTTGCAACATGGGACCATGTTCAGTATATTCAATAATACTTACAGAACCAACTGGATATCCCCAACGATAACGAAAACGTCCCACATCAATTCCTAGCAAACTACAGAGAATGATTCTAATAGTTGCTTTAGGAAAGTGGATTAAATAAGGTGTAAGAGTGCCAATAATATCTATACAGCAGAAGGG
>CAKZGI010000059.1 GCA_936914905.1 uncultured Trichormus sp.
CTGATAACTAATCTCCCCTAGTTGGCTAACACCGCTGGGGGTTTTTTTTGTTTAAGAATATTAATGGTAGAAGTGCAACTAGATTTTTCCGGAGATAAGATCAAATTTACGAACATTAAATTAGTAGATGCACCCTGATAACTAATTTCCCCTGGTTGGCTAACACCACTAGGAGTTTTTTGCAGTTAGCATCATTCTAACTTGGTCAGTATTCAACCCTCAGCAATCAGGGACCAGGAGAATTTAATCTTTACATTCCAAATTAATACTAGCAAATTAAACTCTCCAGATTGTTGACGTTATCATGGCGTTAGCTAAACTAGCCTACTCTCTTTTACTAACAGCTGATGAAGGAATGCCTGTCTACCCTGATGATCAAAAATTTATCCGGAGGATGGTACAGTATCTGAGAACATTAAATTGGTAGATGCACCCTGATAACTAATCTCCCCTGGTTGGCTAACACCTACTAGGGGTTTTTTGTAAGTAAAAGCACAATTTATGTACTATTCAGTTAAGGTTTTACTGTAGCAATATTCTACCTTAGTTGCTACTGGCTGGAAAGTACGAGTTTAACTTTGTTATTTACCAAAAGCAAAACCCTGTTCCTAAATCCCTTTCACTTCATTTTGGGATGAAGGTATGACTTAAGAATGATTACCGCGATATATAATACTATTCTTAATTATTTTTACATATTTTCAGTCAGGGTCAGGAGTCAGGAGTATGGCTTGGGCTACGCTGCGTTATCAGTAGTAAGAATTAAGTTTTTTCTTTTGGTTCTGATAAAGATCAGATAAAAAAATGCTAACAGTTACTAATTATTAGTAACATTTTCTTCCTGCTTCACACTGCAATCCGCACTACGAAGTCCACAGGCTAGCGCGACTAATCTAGCCACTTCTTGCCTTAAATTAAGAGCAGCATTAAAATCTCTATCAGACTCAAACCTGCAGTATTCACCTTGGAATACTCTTTAAGATAGTGACAGAGATGTTTTTTTCTCACCACAGACAACTAGAGCAAGTTTTACTATCTTCAGGTGACTCGAAAGCAGTTGGGTGTTTCGGTTTATCTTTGTGAATGAGAGATTAAATTTTGCAAACAATACAAGAAAGTAGTTATGGCAAGCGGTGATGTATTTGATACTCAAACAGAATCCTTAGTTGTGCCAAGGGTCAACTTAATGACCATGTTTCGGCTGGGATTATTTCAGATGGGTTTGAGTATGATGTCTATTTTGACTCTGGGGGTACTCAATAGAGTCATGATTCAGGAAATAGCGATTCCGGCAACACTGGTATCTTTGGTATTAGCAATACCGGCGTTTGTGTCTCCGACCCGGATTTTATTTGGACAGATTTCTGATGCTAAACCGTTGTTAGGTTATCATCGCACTGCTTATGTTTGGATAGGGGCGGGAATATTTGCGATCGCAGCTTTTTCAGCAGTACAAGTAATGTGGCAGTTAAATGCAGTTAACATTCCTGATACTTGGATCTGGACAACTGAAACTATTGCTTGGACAGGAGTTTTAGGTTTAGTTTTTGCTGTCTATGGTTTAGCAATTTGTGTTAGTGGTACGACATTTGCAGCTTTGTTGGTAGATATCTCAGAAGAAGATAACCGTTCCCAAGTCGTCGGTATTGTTTGGTCAATGCTGATGGTAGGAATTATAGTTGGAGCAATTATTAGTTCTAGCTTGCTGAAACAATTAACAGCAGGTGCAGCTATTGAAACTTTACAAGCAGCAATCAATAGGCTATTTATGATTGTCCCTGCGATTGTATTTGTATTGGCAATTGTAGCAACTATAGGCGTAGAAAAAAAATATTCACGTTTTTCCAAGCGTTCCACACCAGGAAACAGAGAAGATAGTATTAGCTTGGGTAAAGCTTGGTCAATATTAACAGCTAGTCCACAAACAGGTATATTTTTCACCTTTTTATTGGTGATGACTATTAGCTTGTTTATGCAAGACCCAATTTTAGAACCTTATGCGGGTGAAGTGTTTAAGATGCCTTTGGCTGAAAGTACCAGACTAAATATTTTTTACGGTACAGGAATTTCAATTGCTTATGGTGTGACTGGGTTTTTAATTGTTCCACGTTTGGGTAAACGCAGAACCATAAAATTAGGCTGTATTTTAGTAGCTTCATCGGCTTTATTACTTGGGTTTTCAGGATTTTCTGCCAATCCTAATTTCTTAAAATTTGGTTTGGTGATATTTGGTTTATCGACAGGTTTCTTAACTACAGCAGCAGTTAGTTTAATGTTAGATTTAACGGTTGCTGAAGCAGCAGGCACTTTTATTGGTGCTTGGGGATTAGCACAATCTATATCTAGGGGAATAGCTGTAGTTATTGGTGGTACTGTTTTGGATTTAGGACGCAATTTGTTACCCAATAACTTAGTATTAGCTTATGGTTCGGTTTTTGCCTTAGAAGCGGTGGGTATGTTGGTGTCAATTTGGTTTTTGAATCGAGTCAATGTAACCGAATTTCAAACCAATACCAAACGAGCTTTAGCTTCTGTTTTAGAAAGCGATTTAGATTAAAGGTAACAGGGAACAGACTAGAAATTAACTAATTACAACTAATAACAAATAAAAAATGAACGATTTTTGGAACACGATTTTAGAGTTTGCTGAAACTACCACTACTAGAGTGGGACAACAATTGATGCAAGATTTTGGGAAAGTACAAGCTTCTCAAAAAGCTGATGGGAGTTTAGTGACTCAAGCTGATAAATGGGCTGATCAAGAAATTCGAGATGCAATCGCTTCTAATTTCTCAGGTTACGGTCTTCTAAGTGAAGAAAGTGATCAAACTTTTCCGAATACAGAATGGTGTTGGGTAATCGATCCTTTAGATGGAACAACCAACTTTACAAGGGGTATTCCCATTTGGTCGATTTCTCTGGGTTTACTTTATCAAGGAATGCCCATTTTTGGCTATGTTTACGCACCACCATTAAATCAGTCCTTTTACGGTTTTTGGCCTGATTCTTCAGGTTTAACAACACCAACGGGAGCATTTTTGAATCATCACGCTATTCATACTAGTCAAGATGCTCCCAGCGGAAATCATTTTTTCAACCTCTGTTCTCGCAGTAGGGGAATCATTCAACCAGGGTTTCCCTGTAAACTGAGGATGTTGGGAGTTGCTAGTTATAATTTTCTGACAGTAGCGACTGGTGCAGTTTTGGGCGGAATCGAAGCCACACCAAAGGTTTGGGATATTGCAGGTGCTTGGGTAATTGTTCAAGCTGCTGGTGGTAGCTGGATATCTCTGAAAGATGAACCTTTTCCATTATTAGCTGGAACAGATTATAGCGATCGCTCTTTTCCAACAATGGTTGTTAGTCAACCTGAATTAGTTCCTGTATTTACACCATTTATCGAGGGTATAGAATCGTAATAAATTTAACCGGCTATGTCAAACGCATTAGCGGGAAAGTCCGTTAAGGCTTTACATTCTCGATTCATTTAAGAAGGCAGAAGGTTTCGTTTAGATGGGGATTCTAACCGCACCTGAGCGAGAGCTACCAAATTTTCAGTTTGCTAGGGGGTCTCTGCCTTTATTGCCGAAGAAAATTAGTATTTATACTATTTATTATGTTTTATATAAACAAATATTATACTAGTTAAATATTGTTTATTTACAATTTTAGTGTAATAATCAATAATTGAAACTAATACCAAGTAGAAAAATGATTGTGACAAATGGAAAGACAAAAGGCTTGTGCAGCAAGACTTTTACAATCCAGAATCCAAAATCCAAAATCCAAAATTTAAAATTTAAAATGGTATAACGTTTACTACTTTCACTTTATCTTGTGTAAATTAACTAGATATAAATTAGTTAGTTTGAACGCACATTTAATTTCAGAAAGGCCTATTAATAATTTTATTGAACATCATCACTAGTGACTGGTTGTCTGACTACCGGACACTTACAAATCCTCATGAAAATTCATTCTATTCAAATTCAAATTATGGATATATCGGAGTGCTAAAAATGAAACAAGTCACAGCATTCATTGAAAAAAAGAAGCAAGAATTTGCTAAAACACCGTTCATGAAGTTCCTGCAAGACAAGAGTATAGACCCAAGACAAAGGCTAACTTGGGCACCGGCTTTTGCTCCTTTTGCAATGAGTTTCAAAGACCTCAATAGAAACTTACTTCGTCAAGAGCCTGCCACTAGCAAGCTCCAAGAGATGATTAACCAGCACACCTACGAAGATGGTCGCCACTGGGTGTGGTTTCTGCAAGACATGAAAGTGATGGGATATGACCACTCTATAAACTTCACTGATACATTGAAATTCCTATGGGGTGAAGAAACAATTAAAGTGCGTCAAATGGCTTACGACTTATTTGCCATATGCACCTTTGAAGAAGACATCTTAATGAAGTTGGTTGTGATTGAATCGATAGAAGCGACGGGAAATGTTGCTTTATATGAAATTGCACAAGTGGCAAAGGAACTCCAACAAATAACTAAACAGCATCATCCCTATTTTGGTGAGTCTCATTTTGCTAAAGAGACCGGTCATATTCAGGCAGACATGGATGATGTAGAGTATTTCGTTGAAAGCATACAATTGACAGAGGCACAGAGGAAAAAAGCATTTATGCTGGTGGAAAAAGTCTTTGCAGATTTCACAGAGGCAATGAGTGAAATGCTGGTGTTTGCCCAAAAGCATCCTTATGACCAACCATTTAAGTCATAACCCACCTTCCGTACCGAAAGTGTCACACATCGAACTTAGGTGAGAATAAAAATGAAAGGACTTTAGTTAGAAAACAACTAATTACAACTCAAAACAGATATTCTCATACCTGAACCACCTCCAGGAGAAGCTTTGGCTAGGGTTTTACGTACGGGTATTTGTAACACTGATTTAGAATTACTGAGAGGCTATTATCCCTATAAAGATATATTAGGCCATGAGTTTGTCGGTGTTTTTGAAAAAGGTTCGGAACAATTAATTAATAAAAGGGTAGTTGGTGAAATCAATGCTGTTTGTGGTTATTGTCGGTTTTGTCGTAGTGGAAAAACTACCCACTGCGGAAACTTTACACTTTTAGGTATTTGTCAACCGCAATAGTGCTTTTGCTGATTACCTTTGTTTACCAGTTGAAAATTTGCACCCAGTCGTGGAAAATGTCTCAGTGGAAAATGTCTCAACCGAAGCTGCAACTTTTACCGAACCCATAGTAGCAGCTTTGGAAATTCAACAGCATGTGCAGTTATGTAGAGATGATCGAGTTTTATTAGTCGGAGATGGGAAATTAGGACAACTGGTAGCGCAGACAATAGCGTTAACCGGTTGTGATTTATTGGTGGTGGGACGACACAGAGAAAAATTGCTTAACTTAGAAGCACGGGGTATTAAAACTGGTTTAAGTGATGCAGTTACAGATAGGGCTTTTGATATCTCAGTTGAGTGTACAGGAAACCCAGAAGGATTTCTGATTGCACGTCGGGCTTGACGTCCCAGAGGAACACTAGCTTTAGAAAGTACCTATGCTGGTAATCTCAGTCTAGATGCTTCCTCATTAGTGGTATATGAAATCACCCTGATTGGTTCTCGTTGTGGACCATTTGTCCCAGCATTAGGACTATTAGCAACAAAACAAGTGGATGTAGAATCACCAATTCATCGTTATTATTCCCTGAATGAAGGGTTAACTGCTTTTGAGAAGGCGCAAACTAAGGGAGTTTTAAAAGTATTATTAGAGATGAATTAGCAAACCATTGAAAAACTTCACATTGATCCTGCACTAGAGGTAAATAGACGTTTAAATAAAGCTTAGGACTGTTCAATAAAAGCCAAATCAATCATACAAGTTTTTCCTAAAGCATCTTTTAATTCTTCTGAATTTCCTTCTATTTTGAGTTTCTTGCCAACTTCATGAACTACAGTAGCCATAGCTGGAACTATATGCTGAAGTCCAGTTCCCACCTTGAAATGAATAGGGTTAGCGCAGGGTAACCCACCCTAGAATTTTTGGGTAATTTATTTTTTGGTCTTCCCTAAATCCTAATTCAGTCAGGAACATAATAATTAATTTGATTGATAATCTTTACAACCAATTGCCTCTTCCGTATTAGCAATATATGGATTTAGCGTACATTTAAGACGATAATTATTAGTAAAAAACTGGCAATTATGACAGGGAATTTTATGCATTTTTCGAGCAGTTTTAATGGTGTATTTTGTCGTTGTCCATAAACTCACAAACACCAGAATAATCACAGTCCAAGCTATGACAAGGCAAATCGGAATCAATAAGGGTTGTATCCCATTAATTAAGAAACATATAAAATTTAACACGGCATTTGCTAATGTAATTGAGGAGTTAGAAATTAATATAGCTTCTAACTCCTCATTGATCACTTCTAGCTAAAGATATATTAAGCGTAAGAATTGAGGAGTCAGGAGTTAGGATATCAAGGAGCAAGTTAACAGTGATAAGTGATAACTGTTAAACTCCAGCATGACCTAATGCTATAGCTGTTACTAGCATTCCGAAAACCAGAAAAGGTTGGGCCCTGGCTTGATACTTAACGTCATTTGCTATGGGGTCACGCAGAAAATACATATCCTGGAAGGTGATCTGGGGTATTATTAATAATACCAAGATGGCAGCATACAAGTTTTCATGAATACTGACGAGATATGCTGCAACTAAACCTTGGAATAAGTCAATCATCACTACACAAATCAAGGCCGCAGTTTGCACACCAAACATGACTGGTAGTGATTGTAAACCTAGTTGACGATCGCCCTCTACACTCTTGAAGTCGTTCACAATGGCAATACCCAAACCTGCCAAGCTGTAAAATAAGGTGAGAACTACAATCCGCCAATTTAGTTCACCAAACAAAGCATGACCTGCCCACCAAGGTAACGCAATGTAACTTGCACCTAAAGCATAATTACCTAAGCAGCCATTTTGTTTTAATTTCAATGGTGGTGCTGAATAGATATAGGCAATAAATGTACCAAAAATTGATAACATGAGGACATTAGGAAATGTATGACGTACCCATAAATCTAAGGTGTAGGCCACGCCATATCCTAGTAATACTAAAACAATGACTTGGGTAATTACTTGCTTTTCAGAAATTGCGCCAGAAGGAATAGGACGGTAAGGTTCATTAATAGCGTCAATGTCCCGGTCATAATAATCATTGATGGTTTGGGTGTAACCTGTCAACAACGGACCAGAAAGCAACATACAAAGGGCGGACTTCAAAACATTTTCTAGAGTCCACGTGTAGTTACCAGAAGAAGCGGCACCGCAGACTACACCCCAAATCAGGGGAATCCAGGTGATAGGCTTCATCAACTGCAACCGGATTTTCCAAATCGAGGTTTCTCCAGGTGCTGCACCCTTCATTCCCAGGAGTTGGCGAGTTTTGGCAGTACGTTCAGCAGATGTTACTTCCGCACTTGTAGATTCTACTGCTTCAGTAGGTTGAGGATTTGCGTTAATGGGAGTTGATTCAGACATCGTTAATGGGAGTTGATTCAGACATAAGGTGTAATGGTAATTGGTCATTGGGGATTGGTCATGGGTGATTGGTCATGGGTGATTGATAATTCTTGCCCAGTCTCCAATCCCCAGTCCCCAGTCCCCAGTCCCTAAAAAGAAATGATCAAATAACTATTTTGAAACTTAGCTCCGGTTACTGGTTTACCACTTAAGGCAGGGGGTAGGAAGATATTACGTCTTTGATCTCCGGCTTCTACCGTAACTTCTGGACCGTATTGAGTAAGTTTGACTTGTTTTTTGTCAAAACTAGGTAAAAATAAGCGTACTTCGCGAGTATGTACGTTAATTTCGATTGGTTTAGGAGCCTGTAATGCTTGTTCGACAAAGTTAGGTAAGGCATCTATCAGGGGTTGCCATTCACCGTTTAATACATCGGGAACGATGCTGATAGGTAGGGGTGTAAATTCTGCTGATAGGTTGCTGTTTTCCTCATCAGCAGCTACCAAAATAGCACCGCCAATAGTTAGACCAATTTGTTGGGCGGTACCCCAAAGATAGCGGGAATTTGCTACATCTATGGGATCTGGGGTTGTTACCAGAAAGGCGGCTACACGGTGGGGATCCGCTAAAGCAGTTTTACCTTGTTCGAGAAAATTATTAACTTGGTTAGTGGGTTGGGCGAAGTTATCAGCCGTCCAATTAACATTAAAGAAACTGGTAATCACTGGTTGAATTAAGGGAGATTCAGAAATTGTTTTGCCTAAATCGGAGTTAATAAACAATTGTCGAAATCGCCGCACATACCAACTGAGAGATTCAGGCATTCCCAACATCCGCAAGGTAGAAGATTCGCCTCTGCCATCATAGATAATTGTGTCATATTTGCCACTGGCATCATATTCGCGGATGGCATTGAGAGCGAGGGCGTTGTCCATGCCTGGTAATACTACCAGTTCTTGACCATAAACCTCTTTAAAAATAGGTGTGCGTAGATATTGCGCCTCCAGTTTTTTTACTTCTTCCCAGTTACGTTCTAGCAGTACAGAAGATTGAAACTGTACTGCTTGGAAGTTGGGAGCGATTTCTTGGGGGTCAGGAGAAAGAGAAGTACCTAGTAGAATTGACAATGTTGGCTCTGCAAGTCCTGCTAGCAGTACCCGTTTGCCTTGGTTTGCCAATAGCTTGGATGCTGCGATCGCTATTTTGCTACGAGCGATGCTGCTTGTTCCTAAAAATGTCAGTATCAAGGCCATGACTTGATTTCCAATTACCGTGCCTATCTTTTCAACTCCAACTTAGCATTCAACTAAACTGCTAAAACTTAGCATTCAACTAAACTGCTAACGTCCCTATATGGCTTTAATTTCATCCTCAAAGAACCAAGTCGAGGAGTTATCGTCAAACTTGACGACTACACCGAAACCTCCACCATCGGTAACTTTGTAGCCTTCGATCATGCCAGATTGGCCTAATTTTTTGGCGATAGGGGCTGATACGCGATCGCGGATACGAATCACTTTAACCTTTTGTCCGATTTCCATGTCTAGTTAAAATCCAATAATCCAAGTCTCAGTGTAGCGGAATCTGGCACTTTGTTATCATTGGTGATGGCTTAAAATTAAATCAGTAAGCAAGCAGGTATAGTCCCATGTTTATGACAGCCCAACAGCTAGAACAACAAGTGGCCGATGCCAGTCGTTTGTTAAGTGATGAGCCAGAAATGGAAAGTCCTTTACATTATATGCAGTTACTACTGTTAGTAACTAGTTTAGAGTGGCTATGGCGTGATCAAAATGATTTCTCTATTAGTGCGAATCTGACCGTCTATTTTAGTCGTCAGCAGTTAAAGAATCGAGAATTTAGAGGTCCTAATTTCTTTTGAGTGAAAGATACGGAAAAACCTCCGCGGACTTCTTGGGTTGTGTTGGAAGAAGATGGAGGTTATCCAGATTTGATCATTGAGTTACTATCAGTAAGTACGGCTAAAGTTGACTACAATCTGAAAAAAAGTTTGTATCAAGATCGGTTTCATACTCCTGAATACTTTTGGTTTAGCCCAGAAAGTTTAGAATTTACAGGGTTTAAACTAGTAGGTAATAAATATCAAGAAATTATACCCAATAAGCAGGTATGGCTTTGGAGTGAAGTCCTAAATTTATATTTAGGTGTGGAAAATGCTAAACTTCCCTATTTTACCTTTGAAGGTGAGTTAGTACCAACACCAGAAGAAACTGCTAAAATAAATCGACCACAAGAGGTAAGGATTGAGGTGGTGGGGTATTGACAAGTGTAATAGGTGAGGCAGAATATAGCAAGCAGTTATGGAAAAGAAGCTGCCACAAAAACTAGACAGAGAGATGTTGAAGCAGTTGGCAACAGAGCAACTGGTAGAAATC
>CAKZGI010000060.1 GCA_936914905.1 uncultured Trichormus sp.
AAGACTGTTACAGCAAACTGCATTGATTTATTGGTACTGTTGTAAGGAGTTAGACACTGCTTCAGCTGGAAGTAAGACCTCTCCTCAGTCATCTTTCCATTTTATTTTGTCATTGTTTCTTGGAAGTAGACCTCTCAGTCTCAAGCATGTAGTTTCGAGACGAAACTCCCTCTTACGGGAGGAGAGTGTTGCATGGGGTGCAGTAGTAGTTAGGTGGTTACTTAGTTACTTAGTGGAGTATGTTATTTAGTAAAGAGTTAGGTAAGTTAGGTAGGATTGGCTGTTTCTGAAGTTAGTATTTGGGAAGGATATTTCAAACAGTACCGGAGGGAGACCGGGATATAAAGAGAGGGACAATGGCAGTAGAGGGGGCACTCTTTTCATGTCATGTTTCGGAATCCTCTCTCTACTGTAATTCTGAGTTCCATTCTGAGTAGCACCATGTTTCACTTGGTATCAGAGCGAGCACAACAGAACGCTATTGGGCGGAATAGGTGCTAAAGTACTAGGGAGTTAATCAACAGAGGGTAAGAATACACAATCATTTTTATTTTTCTTTCAGCATTCGTGTAAACAAAATGACAGATCGGAGGGCTCGCAACAAGAAGGTTGGGGAGGAGCAACCGTCATCAAAAGGGTTACCTCGTAGTGAAGATGGCATTCCAACTATGGGGGGTGCATCGGCAGGGCCGCAACATACTTCTGGAGGAAGGATTGAAGAGGAACCTCAAGTGGGGGCACAAAGTAATTCAGAGAATGAGGACAGCCAAAACCACCACGGGTCATCGGACCAGGAAATGGGGTCTAGAATGGCTCGCATGGAAAGGATGATGGAACATCTTATGCGGACCACAAGCTGTCGTTCAGCAGGCGATCACATGGATAATCTGGAGGAGAATCTATCCATGCGTGGTAATCTAGGGTTTGGAACCTACAAACCGATACAACCCAAAAGTTACACAGGAGAGCGGGACTCACTGGTGCTTGAGCGATGGATCAGGGAATCTGAGAAGTTCTTAGCTCAGAGCAAAATTGAATATGTGAACTGGGTCTCAATTGGATCTAGTTTTCTGGAAGGTCCTACTTACAATTGGTTCATGCGAGAGGAACGGGCAGGAAGATGTCACAGATGGGAAAGCTTCAAAGCAGAGATCAAAGCTTATTTTGTTCCCGACAATGAACAATCCAGACTTCTGGATGAATGGAGAAATCTTCGCCAAGGGGAGGGTCGTTTGAAAGACTACATCGAAAAATATAGGCAACTCACACTCCAAATAGAAGGTTTGTCACCTGCTTTATTATTACATGGTTTCTTGTTTGGATTGCGCAACCGCATAAAAGGGGAAATAGAACGGAAATCACCAAGTACCATGGATGAAGCTATGAAATTGGCAGAAAAATATGGAGATTTGGAGTGGAATGCTTATGGATCCAAGTATGGAAGCTTGGACTCCAAGGGTGATTACAGAAAGTCTTCCACACCAAACAATAGCTCATCTGGGGTACTACCACGATTTTCCACAGTAAGTCCCCTAACGACATCGCTAGGCAAGTCATCGGGATACACATCAGGGACAGGAAACAATTTGTTACGACGAGGGTGTTTTGAGTGTGGAGGACCACACTTGGTATCTGCCTGTCCTAAACGAAAAAATATGGGAATCAAGGCAGCAACAATGCAAGCAGGAAACTTGGAGACATCATTGGAAGACTTGGAGGACGAGACCGAGATGGCACTTGAAGACTGGGAAGATCAGTTACCCTCAGTCAGGGCAGGAGCAGCAAAAGCCAATGGTACTAAATCGTATATTTTGATTACGGACAATTTGTTTATGAATACGAAAGTAAATGGCTGGCATTGCAAAGTGATGATCGACAACGGTGCTACCAACAACTTTATCACTCCAGAATGCGCAAGAAAATTTGGCTTGAAAACAGATTCTACGGTGGAAATTCCGATTAATTTTGTGCAAGGATCAACATCCTCGGGGCAACTAGCAAGGAACGTTTTGGTGGAAGCTGGGGCATGGAAAGGCTTCGTAAGTTTTCTGATCGTTGATATGCAGGAGTATGAAGCTATTTTTGGTCTCGAATGGATGGACCAATATCTAATTAGCTTTTTTGGAAAACGAAGTGACAAAGTACTATTGGACAATCTAGATGATTCTGGGGGAGTTCTTGTTGATTTATTCCGAGGAACTCAGGATCTGAATAGCAGCATGACTTGAAATCAGAATGGCTCAAGATCTACAATCAAATTATGCAGCGCTAAGGTGGCCAATAAAACCCTCAAAAAAGGGGGAAGTTTGTTCCTCTGTTCAGTGCGTAGCCAAAGTGACAAACTGGGGCATCAAGGATGCATGGAGGTGCAGTTAACAACACTGTTGCAGGAATTTCAGGATGTTTTGTCCACAGAGCTTCCTAGAACTCTTCCGCCTAAAAGAGCTATCGACCATACTATTCCTACACTTCCAGGAAGCATTCCACCGGCTAGGGGAACGCGTCTCAACTATCAGAGTTGAAGCACCAATTAACAAAATTGGAGTGTGGGTTTATTCGTCCAAATAACTCATCTTACGGGGCTCCAGTTATTTTTGTTGCCAAAAAGGATGGTTCTATGCGATTGTGCATGGATTATCGGGCACTTAACAAAATTACTCTTAAAGGTAAGTACCCCTTACCAATCATTGAGGATCTGCTGGATCAACTAGCAGGGGCTAAGTACTTCTCCAGGATAGATCTGCGTTCGGGTTACCACCAGATTCGCATTGCTGAGGACGACATCGAAAAAACTGCTTTCCGCACAAGATATGGGAGTTTTGAATGGCTCGTGATGAGTTTTGGTCTCACAGGCACACCAAGAACATTCTCTCGATTGGGCAACGATCTTTTCAGGGAGTATCTTGATTCCTTCGTCATCATTTATATTGACGATTTAGTGATTTTCAGTAAAAACTTCGAAGATCATCTCAAGCATCTTCGACTAGTTTTTTCAGTGTTGCGATAAAACCAACTATTTGCCAAACCGGAGAAATGCGAATTCGCAGTTCAAGAAATCGAATTCCTAGGGTTCGTGGTCGGGAAGGATGGTCTCAAGGTAGATCCAAAAAAAATGGACACAGTTCAGCAATGGCCAGTACCACGAAAACTACTAGAAGTTCAACAATTTCTTGGGTTTGTCCAGTACGTCCGCAAATTTATTCCCAATTTCAGTTTAGTCGCTGCTCCGCTTACTACATTACTAAAAGGAAGAGGTGAATTCCGATGGTCCAAGGCTGAACAGGATGCAATTGACATGCTGAAACAATCTATGTGTTCAGCAATGGTACTTCAACTACCAGATTTGACAAAACCATTCGAAATACACACTGATGCTTCAGACTTAGCTTATGGTGCGGTGTTGATGCAGAACAACTACCTAGTAGCTTATGATTCAAAAAAAAAATCAGAAACAGAAAAAAGGTGGCCGACTCATGAGAAGGAGATGCTCGCAATTGTTAAATCACTGCACAAATGGAGACATCTTGTACAGGATAAGCCTACAACGGTATTTACAGACAATATATCTCTGCAATACTTCTTATCACAACCAAAACTTTCACCAAAGCAAGCGCGCCGGAAGGATTTTATTGCAGAATTCGACTTATTAATCCAACACAAAGCAGGTAAACTAAATACTATGCCAGATGCATTAAGTCGAATTAGTCATTGTGGAGCAATGTCCATCATCCAGTCAGAATCATTACTACAAAATATTCGAAATGCTCAGGAGCAGGACCAGGGAGTCATACATCTTAAACAATTATGCCATACAAACAATGGTAAGCATGGTGTTTTTTCAGTCACAGATGGTCTACTTCGTATGAACAACAAGTTGTTTATTCCAAATCTGTTGGATTTACGTAAACTACTTCTTCGGGAGGCTCATGATGGATGGTTAGCGGGTCACGCGGGGCAAAATAGAACCTTTAACAGATTGAATCAATGGTACAGTTGGCCTGGGATAGAATCGGACGTTCGCTACTACGTGCGCACTTGTCCTATTTGTCAAAGGGTTCGTGCTAACAACTCAAAAACAATGGGACTAATACAACATATGCCTATTCCATCTCGACCATGGCATGTGATCAGCATGGATTTCATCGTGGATCTTCCTCCCTCGCGAGGATATACTATTCTCATGGTAGTGGTGGATTTCTTCACCAAGCAGGCACACTTCATTCCTGCCAAAACCCCTCTCACATCGTTACAAGTGGCTAAGCTTTTTTTCAAATATATATTTAAATATCATGGATTGCCACAGGCTATCGTATCTGATAGGGATTCTAGGTTCACTAGTTTGTTTTGGCAGGAGTTGTTCAAAACATTGGGTACGGAGCTAAGGTTGTCTTCTTCTTTCCACCCTCAGACTGATGGGCAAACGGAAAGACTCAATAGGGGCATCGAGGACTACATTCGTTGCTACATTCAACCCAATCAGAAAAATTGGGTTGACTTGCTGGATACCTTGGAGTTCTGTTATAACTCTACGGTGCATTCAGCTACTGGATTTACTCTTTTCCAGCTCAGTACTGGAGTAGAGGTGCTCACACCACTCGCGGTGGCTGAGACACAACCGTCTTTGGAGCAACACATTCGGGAGTTCAAAACTTCCTGAATTCGTGGCGACATGCATGGTTACAAGCTACTACTAGCTTGCATCGGTCCAAGTTATAGATGCAATTTGATGCAACGTCGGTAGTCAAACACTTAGATATGAAAAAACAGCAAGAAGTATAGGACTGATTAGGAGAATGAGGAGATGTACATCAGATGAGATTATCAAAAGAGATGGGCGGCTGACACTAATAACAAAACTGCTGGAGCTGTTGAGCCGAGGCGATTACCAGCGCCACTGTTGAATCGACGAGTTACCAGAAGCAGCCTTCTATGATCCTGTTGAATCACACGGAAGATGTGATTGCCAGGGGAAAATAGGTATTATGAGGAGGGAGGAACACTTGATTTCTCACAGATAAACAAAAGGCCCCTATTCTAGCAGCCAGGGAGTACAATTTATAGAGTGGGAGGTAAATGAAAACTTTTAGGAGTGGGGTAGGTGAAACAACTATGAGAGAGGTAAACCAAACGGCCAAGGAAGAGGAAAAATCATTAGATTTAATTTCTGCCTGACCCTTCATCTTCATCTTCTTCTTGAACTGCATCATTCTCCCCAAGGTGGAAGGAATTCGTCCTCGAATTAGCCTCATCATCATTGTAGGGGATTAGATGTTTAACATTGAACACATGAGCCGTGCGGATGTCAAGGGGTAACCTCAATCGATAAGCATTGGAGTTGATTTTTTTTATTATCTCTAGTGGTCCAATTTTCTTTGCTGATAATTTATTGTATTCTCCCACAGGAAATCTTTCTTTAGTAAGGACTGCCCATACTAGATCACCAACTTCAAACTCAAGATGCCTCCTTTTCTTATCGGCAACGTCCTTGTATTTTTGTGTCACCTTCTGTAAGTTATGGTAGACAGTCCTGTGAATGTCACGTAGGCTAGTCATAAAGTCTTCCGCCTTACCATGCATCTTAGTTTTACTTGGTAGTGGAATGAGATCAAGGGGACCCCGAGGCATCATAGAATACACAACTTGGAATGGAGAAAACCCCATGCTACGATTGACCGCATGATTGTGGGAAAATTCTGCTTGGCATAGTTTTTGGTCCCAACTCTTGACATGTTCCCCGACCAAGCATCAAAGTAATTTTCCTAGGGACCTGTTCACCACTTCAGTTTGCCCATCTGTTTGAGGGTGGTAGGCGCTGCTGAAATTCAATTGTGTGTTTACTATTTTCCATAGACTACGCCAAAAATGGCTAAGGAATCTGGTGTCTCTATCAGAAACGATCGATGTCGGTAGCCCATGTAGGCGGTAAACTTCCCTAAAGAATAATTGAGCGACTTGAACTGCATCCGTGGTTTTCTTGCATGGGATAAAATGTGTCGTTTTAGAGAATCTGTCAACTACCACATAGATGGAGTCATTTCCACACTGTGTTCGTGGAAGTCCGAGAACAAAATCCATGCTAATATCTACCCATGGTTCTGAGGGGATGGGTAATGGCATATATAATCCAGCATTTGTTGCGGTTCCTTTAGATACTTGGCAGATTTTGCAGTGTTGTACATACCTTTCCACTTCCTTGCGTATAGTTGGCCAAAAGTAAGAGGCTTGAACCAACTGCAAGGTCCTTTCGCGACCGACATGCCCCTCATCATGTAATTCTTTGATGATGTGAAGACGTAAGCTACCTTCTGGGATGCATAACTGATTTCCCTTGAAGAGGAATCCTTTGTCAAAGAGGAATTCGGTCTTTTCACCATTGTTAATTTTGATCAGGATTTTAGAAAAGTAAGGGTCTGTTTCAAGCAAAGTAGGGAGAGATGCAAACCCCGGAACCTCGACATTCATAGTCGTAAGAAGTCTTTTACGCCGGCTCAGCGCGTCCGACTTTATTGGCGATCCCTGATTTGTGTTTCACCACAAACGTGAACTGCTCCAAGTAGGCGACCCATGAAGCATGCCTAGCAGAAATTTTATCTTGGCTATGTAAGTGTTTCAAAGCTTCATGGTCGGTGTATAATATGAACTCGGCATGGAATAGATAGTGTCGCCATTGTTTGATTGCTTGCACAATAGCATAGAATTCGACATCATATGTACTGTATCGTAGTCGTGATCCCGTCAATTTTTCACTGAAGTAGGCAATTGGTTTGTTGTGCTGGCTCAACACGGCCCCAATTCCAACCTTCGAGGCATCAGCATGCAATTCAAAAGGTTGTTGGAAATCAGGGAGTATCAAAATAGGGGTAGTTGTCAGTCGCTCCTTGATTTCTTGAAATGCTTGTTCTGCTGCCTCTGTCCACCTAAATTTCTCCATCTTCATGCAGTCTGTAATGGGTGCTGCAATGCTACTAAAGTGAGGTATAAAACGTCTATAAAATGATGCAAGACCATGAAAACTTCGGACTTCAGTAGTCGTGGTGGGGCTAGGCCAATGCCGAATTGCTTCCACTTTCGATTCATCTACACTCAGACCATTAGCAGATATAACAAAACCTAAAAAAGGTACCTCTGATGTCATGAAGACACATTTTTTGGTGGCAGCGTAGAGCTTTTCTTGCCGGAGAACTTTGAGAACAGCTCGAAGATGATTAAGATGCTCTTCCGAGGTGGCACTATAGATTAATATATCATCAAAATAGACCACGACACACTTACCAATGAAGGTTCTCAAGATTTGGTTCATGGCCCTCATAAAAGTACTTGGTGCATTAGATAAGCCGAAGGGCATCACTAGCCATTCGTAAAGTCCTTCCCTCGTCTTGAATGTTGTTTTCCATTCATCACCAGGTCTAATTCTTATCTGGTGGTAGCCACTTTTGAGATCAAGTTTGGTGAATATTTTGGAACCACTTAGTTGATCTAGCAAATCATCTAAACGAGGTATAGGGAAACGATACCGAGTCGTGAGTTTATTGATGGCCCGACTATCCACACACATGCGCCATGAGCCATCTTTCTTTGGTGTAAGTAAGGTAGGGACAGCACAAGGGCTCAAACTCTCTCTGATGAGACCTTTGGTGAGTAGTTCCTCAACTTGCCTGTTGAGTTCTTCATGTTCTCGTGGGCTCATCCTATAATGTGGTCTGTTTGGGAGGGTTGCACCTGGTTGGAGATCAATCCTATGTTGGATGTCATGTAGCGGAGGTAACTCCTCCGAGAAGACATCTCCGAACTCTTCCACGATAGGGAGCACTACTTCTGGAACTATCATTTGCGCCTCTTTGGGTTCTACTTCTTTGCTCACCAAGGCGTAGACTACCCCTGATTCTTGCATCTCTTTTTCGAATCTAGTTAATGATAACAACCTAGTGCTTCCTTCCACATGTTTTCCATGAGAAGGTGTTAATACAATCTTGAAACCATTAATTATGAAGCTATAAGTGTTGAGTCTACCATCATGCATTACATTCCTGTCGAACTGCTATGGTCGTCCCAGTAGTAAATGACATGCATCCATGGGGACGATGTCACACCACACTGAATCTTGATATTTGGTGCCAATAGAGAAGGATATGAGGGCACGGCTCGACACAGTTAATTCTCCACCTCTCTTCAGCCATGCTAGTTTGTAAGGCCTCAAGCATGGTTTCGTGGCGATGCCTAACTTGATGATGACATCCTCTGAAACAATGTTCTCACAGCTACCTGCATCGATGAGAAATCTACACACCTTATTAAGTATAGTACAAGTGGACTGGAAGATGTTGTTTCGGAGCCAATCATCGTTTGCCGCTCGAGGAGTTATGCAAGACCGTCTTGTGACAAGGGCAATGCCAATGTCTCCCGCTACAATTTCTTCGTACACATCATCGCTGTTGGGGATTGGCTCTTGCATAAATATGCCCGTTTCTTCTCCTTCTCCTCCCTGTTCCCCACAATTTTCATAGTCGTTACGGAGATTTTTATTTTCCCATTTTATGGCACTCTGTCCGCCGATGCCCGGTTTCACCACAATTGAAGCATCTAACCCCATTGAGGTTAGGTCTGACCATTCGACTAGCACTACTAGATCCTATGGGTTCGGTAGATGGCACATTGTTAATTTTATTGCCTTCCATACTACCATATGCCTGCATGTTACCAACGCTTAGCCGCCGGAGTTGCTGTTTTTCCACCACAAGTGCTCTCTGATGTGCTGCTGAGACAGTGACGGGGTCAAACATATTGACAGTGTCCTGGATGGACATCTTTAATCCCCCAATGTAACGTGCTACGAGCTGCTCTTCGGTTTCTTGCAACTCGTTCCGTGCTACTAGTTGGTAGAATTCAGTGGTGTAGTCATCGACTGATTTGCTGCCCTGCTTCAAGCTTTGTAGTCGTTGATAGTTGTAGGGCAGGAATGTTGTACGCGGATGCTTTTTTAACTTATCCCACGAATTGATCTTTGCTTTACCTGACCTGTTCCGAGTTAGTTTCAGTTGTTGCCACCATGTTGTCGCCCTACTACGAAAACGAGTTGCTACCAATTGTACCCGCTTATCCTCAGGGACATCCTTGAATTCTAAAACTTCTTCCACTGTTGCCAACCAATCCAAGAATTCCTCGGGTTGAAGGCTTCCATGAAATTCTGGGATTTCAATCCTCATTCCGGCTTCCCATTGTTGACATTCCCTTTGATTGTGGTTGCGATGAATTTGATATACATATCGTTGTTGTGGTGCCTCTTCAAAGTAATCATTATCCTCTTGTCCATTAACTACAGCTTCATCTTGCCCATGACCACCAATGTTATCGTTTGTAGGTGTTCGATTGAGAGGCCGGTGCGAGAGTAATTCGCCCATCCGCTCGGTCAATCGTTCTACTACAGAGTCTAATCGTTCATCGATCATTTGACTTATTCTCTGTTCCAATTGACCAGCATCAATGTTCTCATGATCATAGAGGCCATTGGTCGGACGCTGCCTGCGAGGTGCCATGGGTTCGTAACTTGGCTCTGATACCAACTGATGCAGCGTCGTTAGTCAAACACTTAGATATGAAAAAACAGAAAGAAGTACAGGACTGATTAGGAGAATGAGGAGGTGTATATTAGATGAGACAATATTAAAAGAGATGAGCAGTTGACACTAATAACAAAATTGCTGCAGCTGTTGAGCCGAGGCGATTACAGCACCGCTGTTGAATTGACGGGTTACCAGAAGCAGCCTTCTATGATCCTGTTGAATCACATGGAAGATGTGATTGCCAGGGGGAAATAGGTATTATGAGGAGA
>CAKZGI010000061.1 GCA_936914905.1 uncultured Trichormus sp.
TAAGATCAAGTGTAGTATCTGTTCTTATCAGTTTAATATCTGATACGTGGCCTATTAGGTCACATGATATTAACCTAATTTCTTTCACGGGGGCAGCCCCCATCCAGGGCAGCTTGCTGTCCTGGGGGCTGCACGCGTCGCCTCAGTCTTGCACTGACTCTGAGGTCACACTGGCGCACCCCCCTTCCAAGCGTGATGTAAATGAAAGCCAAGAGACCTCTGCGATATGATGTGTTGCGGTGTCCAAGAGGAGATGAGATGAGATGCTGGTCTCACGAATCCTAGAGCGGCTTCGTGCATAGATGCTGCAAGCAAGGGAGGGTTGCTGCTGCTGCCTCTCTACTAGGGAGCCCCGAATCCTTGCTGAATGTTACACTCCCTGGTGAAGGGAAGAGGCGAACCGTGCCTTGAATGTCTGTCATGAATAGGCGGAAAAGAGAAGATCGATGGTCGCACTTACTACCTAGTAGGCATGGTGGTGTCCCAAGTGGTGCAGCCCTGCTCTGCTGCCTGTGGTGACGGCGAGTCCGGGCAGTGCTCACTGATCTGCTGCTCCTGATGCGGACGGAGGTATAGCTATAAACGAATTCATGCAAACTGTTTGGCAGGCATGTCTATAAGAACGTCGGCTTCCCAAATGGGCCAGCACTGTTGGTGGTAAGTTATGGCAGTGCTCCAAATGCGGACCAGGGCTGGTGGTGGCAACTAACTGCATGGGCACATTGTGCTTACCTCTTATCTACCTCATGGGGCACCGTGAGCACCAGATAAGAACAGATACTACACTTGATCTTACCCACCCCCTCTCCCGTGATTCGGAGGGGGAGTTACACGCTAACGAGCTTGGAGGAATACATAATAAGCCGAGTGGTTCCAGCAGCGTCTGCCTTACGAGTCGAGGGCTTCTAGAGTCTAGTGCACGGACCCGCTGGTGGGCTGAGATAGATGCCTATTAGTCTCGAGTTCCCTCCATACCGCAGAGAGGCCCATGGGGATGGGTAGGAGACCCCGTTACCGGCTCGGGAAACACAACCAGGACATACCAACGGTGAGGCTATTGCTTTCCCAGTTGCGGACAAGTCAAGAGCAGCTTACCCCGTTCATGCTGGCATTGATGCCAGTCTAGAAACATGGCTTGCCCTGCTGCACGGATTTGATGCCGCAGAACGCGAGGATGTGCCAAGATAGACGGCACACTACTTCCATCTCATGGATCAGTCTTTCCTGGTAGGGAGGGGTACGAAACAGGACATTACGCGCAACGTTACTTGGTTTTCAGCCAGAGATAGAGAGAGATACACTGCCTCCTCTGACTTCTTTATGTTTAGTAGCCAGCCAGATATTGGTGTACTACTCATTGTATGCTCCAGTCAGCAAACGGCTGACTTGCATGACATTCTTTCCTAAACCCAGTCAGCGAGGGCATGCCGCTCCTCCCTAAACCCAGTCAACAAGTGGCCCGAATCATGATTCTTTCCTTTGACTCGAGAAGGCTGTGCCGTATCACTTCCGATGCATTAATTTTCGTAGGGGCCGCGCGGACGCGAGCCCCCTCTGCCACAAATTATGACGTGCACTCTCCCGCTTGGGGAGATGCTAGGGCAAACAGCCCCTCCGGCAGTGCAATGGAGGCGCCGGCCCTAGGCCATCGGCCTTGCTGATCACCGATCGACCCCGCCCAGGTAAGTATGTTCTCCCTGCCTCCAGTGCCTCCCATTTATAGCGACTTCACCGTTCCTCCTCTTGCATGTGGGATATAACACTAACATCTTCTCGCTCCCCTCTCATCCACCTTCCTTCCCTCCCTCCCCCTTCTCATGTGCTTAAGCTGCTTCACACTTCTCAAGCTCCCTGCATCACATGTATACATACATACACAGCGCCTCGAACGCGAATCGTGTCCTGGACACCAGTCGTGTCGTTGTCACCTCCGGGCAACGAAACAACCTTTTATGTGAGCAGAAATCGTGAGAGCTGTTACTTTCTCCGCACCACACAAAAAACCTACCTACTACATCTGCAATGATAAACGCGTCATGCAAGTCCTTTCGTGCGCGGCTTCTATCGCAATTTTAAGGGCTTATTATTAGACTACGGCAGAGCTAGGCCTCGGTGCGAAGTAGCTGTGAATCGAGGTTACGTAGCTGGAAATATGCGTTGTCTATCATCCACGATGCACCACGCAGCAAACCTCGACGGATGTATATATGTTCACGATTAGAAGCCAAACTAGCAAACACATTCACCGCGAGCCGTGCCCGGCATCCCAATTCTTTCCTCCCTTCAATGATGGTGCCACGGATAAGCCACCCCTCGTGGCATCGTTTCCTTCTTGATCCTTTCCATTCCGAGATTCTAACTCTCGAGCCCTTTTCTACAATCATGTCGACTGTCCAATCACTTTCATTGGCTTCTTCTTCGATCTTTCCCCCTGTGCTTGTATGCTTACGACACACGTCTAGACGATCCGGGTTTAGGATCCGTGACGTGTGATGGTTAGGCATTCGACAACCACGATATCTTTCCATTCACATCTCACCAGAACACGTAGCAATCCATACAAGAGTTAAATCACGTAAGTACGATTGAGAAAATCCGAATCGGGCTCCCCCATCACACCCATCTAATGCGGTATTCCTCCATCCAACCGTTTCGAGATATAAAGCCAACTACATGATCTGCTAACCGGGTGACTCCAGCCAAAATCACGGCCGTTCGTTTGGACAACCTAGAATATCTAGATTTTGTCTCGAGCACCGGTTCCATATCGTCGAACCGATCAGTTCAGCTCCGTACATCCAAACGCCGCCGAATCATTGTTTATGCTCTCTTAGGCTCAGGACCCAACTCCTGCTCCATGCACAGGGACTTCCCCTTATATCGCAACATAGCCTTGAATACGCTCCCTTATCCAACTCTCGTTACAATCATCGATGGTCGTCCTATTTCATCTCGAGATGTTCTCGAGGAGTCTGAGGCGGTTCGTGCCGTGCTCCGGAGCACGGCTTGCTTGATCGACTTCAATGTAATCCATAGCCCCACGCACCCGGTTATTCTTGGTTTTGCCCCGGCTTGAGCGTCGTAGTCCTAACCTCGCATCGAGGTTTTCCGGCGTTCCAAAGTCAGGTTCGGAGCTTCATCACATCTCGACGATCTCACTTCAAAGGTTATGCAAAGGAGCTAAGAGCACGCAAATCTTTGTAATTGCCGTGATAACAATGCCTTCGTCGAGTTCACATAAGTCTAACGTCGGGTTACGAATCAAGTATCATAGATTCGCCGATGTCTTTGATAAGGCAAAGAATGCTTAGCTCCCTGAACATTGACTTTATGATTGTCCTATTGAGTCTACAACCGAGGAAACAGCCGCCATCGGGGCCCAATCTATAACTTGTCACCATGAGAACTTACGCCACTTGGAGACTATATCGTGGAACACTTGGCGAATGGATTCCTTCCGCATTCTAGAAGCCTTGCAGATGCCCCTGTACTTCTAGAGAAGAAGAGAGTTGGTCCTTTATGATTGGGCTGCCGAGGTCTAAACAAGGTTGCACTCCATGACCAATATGCCTTACCTTCAAGCTTGACCTCATCGAAGCGCCTTGGTGGAGCCCAAGTATTCCGCAAAGCTACACCTTCGAGGTGCATACATTCTTGTTTGGATACGTCTAGGGCACGAGTGGAAGGCGACTTTCGACAGTCGGTATGCGTGTGTTATGAGCATCGATTGCGAGTGATATTACCTCGTCCCAGTCCGATGTAGCGGGTAGACATGGCCGGCGATAATTTGCTTAATGGTTTCGTTCATCCCCTCGGTTAAAATGGACCCATTAGCCATGATATTATTCAATCTATGATTCCTCCCACTGTTTTTTTTCATGCTATTAGATTTATGATTCCCTCCGCTACTTTTCCATCCGCATATTGCATTGCCTTCTTGTATTGCCTCTACACTACACAAGCAAATCATTTAAGGTAAAATGTGTGATTGATTTTGGGCAATGTGTCTAAGAACTTCGGCCTCGACACCTTTGTAATTCACTTAATTTATGCTAGTGAAATTGAAAAAGTTGATTGGAGCCATTCAAGGTCCACGATAAGTTTACACTACTTGCAATGTTTTGTGTTACTTTTGGTGTAAAGGTCAACAAATTGCAGCTTATAGGTCTGATAGCAATTTCACAACCGCTCACTAATTGAGAGTTTATGGTTTTCCAAGCGTGAAACATGAAAGGGAGATCCTCGTTTATGTATGTATCCATGTGTCATGATCATTTCTTGTCCACACATTTTAGGCCCTACTACCATTTTGCAGTTTGATGTTCTACTATTTGAGAGCCGTTCGGTGGAGAGAGTGCATGTATTACTAGATGAAGTAGCACACATAATAGAGAGTCAGGTTTCCCGAGCAAAACAACTGTGGACTACAACAAAACCATTAAAACAATCTCTCCTCATCTTGACACGGAAATCTTGGTTGCTATTTGTTTTGTCCAGGGAATGGTAGATTAGAGCTCGCAATTCATTGAATATGGAGCTTCTAGAGAAGCCGAGAAAATGCTTTTATTGTCACGGCCAAGGCTCGTACACCGTAGTGGACGCGGAACACAAGACAATAACAAGAACAAGAACAAGAACTGAACAAGAAGACAAGAACTAGAATTGCCCGGAGACTCGAGTACAAGATGTCGAAGACTAGCGTCGGACCGGAATGGTTCATACAATGAGGGACTAGCCCTTATATACTAGTTTTGAGGCTATGCAGGGTCGCCACTTGGCAGGCCTGCATGATTGCCACTTGGCAATCATGCATGCATGCCATTTAGCGAGCGTGCATAACTCGATAAATTCTCTCAACTAAAATACAACTTAAATATCTTTCTTATATAATTATATGTAAGGTGTTGGTTTAGCGGTTAAGGCTCTAGAGTCTTGGAGATGAGATTGTGGGTTTGAATCTTGCATATAACATTTAAGGTTATGACATTTATCGGTCATCAAACCCTCTGCTACATAACGATATGATCCAGGACTTACAACTTTAAATCTACATGAATCCATGTTCTTGAAAGTGAGCAATTCATAGCACACCCTTTTGTTATGTTCGATAGAGCACCACCGCTCAAGCCTAGCACCAAGAAACATGGTGATTGCAGTGTTTTTCGCACAGCCATGCAACATGACTACTTCCATCCGCTTCTTTGCAGGTCACAGGGTAGAGACCAAACTTCTTTAGGTCTATTGCAAAGCCCATTGTAGCACCAACAAAGGAGAAATAGGATGTACTTTTTGCACCAATTACTTGGCTGGTCTTACCTATGCTTCATTGGAGGTACTGGAGCTTATATTTGACGACTCGTCGAACTGAAACTTTAGCGCATCAACGAGTAGGTGTTTGTGATTTATTGTGAATCATACGGATCTTGTTCCACGTATGAATACCGACATAAAAAGTATTAAGATTACGGAAGCCTGTGAGGTATTTTCGTGTGAATAATGAAAGATCAAAGGAGGTAACCGTGTGCGCATGCCTTCTTAGTGATGAAGAGAGAACCTCCGTAATAAACACTAGAGAATAATAAAACCTCTTGGATTTTGTCGATGATGTAAGATTGTTGTTGTCGTTGGCGGAAGCTCAAAGACACCGGTTTACTCGGAACTCAAGAAGACAAGAGATTACGAGCACTAAACACCGGTGTTGCAGAACGGGAATGGTTCAATACTAAATAGAGTTTTGCTTATATAGGTTTTGTGGACGCGCTTGTTTCGCCACTTGGCATTTATGCCTCGATGCCATTTGGAGGTCATGTGCGAGTCACGCGAGTGTGAATGAGAATACCTTAGCTCCCAAAATAACTTTAGTATGTACTCCTATAACCTATATGTACGATTTCAAAAGATTTTTTTGAATCTTGAATATGTCGTATGCTTGTGACAGTTGTTACGCTATGATCGAAGGAGATTTTGAAGAATGCGAAAATTTTGAAGGAAAGGAAGAGGGTGCTCGAAGCATGTATCATCGGTTAAGGGTCGAGATGAGATTTGGTATTGAATACATTGAGAGGAACATTGTTTCCCACAAGCGCCATGCCACATTGCCATGGCCATATTTCAATTAGAAGCTTGGAAAATTTAGACCACTATATTGCGTTACACGATATCAACACTCGTGTCCATCTCAATACTGGTAGGAATATGGATTGAGACGCAAACGTTGGTTTCTTACTATTCCAATACGTGATGTTCCAGATGCCAACAATGATGAAATAAGGTTGCTAAAAGTTTTTCTATGCAGAATCCCAACCTCACGAATGATCTTATTCACAACATCGTCAAAGATAGGAGAAGAGAGTTTGGCTTCTTACCATGACCCTCATTGGTGAAATTTCCTCCATGACATCAAACAGTCCTTCGCACCTTTCCTATGGTTTGTAGTCCTAGCCTGGTTTCGGAAGTCTCTTTATAAACTTTTTGTGTAACTAACGAAAGAATATTATGTTTATCGGAAAATAGCTCACCCACGACAAAGAAGGAAGAAGTAATATTCCTACTAGAAAACATCAATATATTTCTATATGGATCATTCCTACAACTATTCTAACATGCATTCCGTGCGCTGACTTGATCTATTTTCAAGCCACACGAACTAATAACTGAGGGTAAAAATATGGGAATTATTTTGGTCATTTCCTCTAAACTTTCAACTATGGATTATTTTGTAGTTCACCCGATGTTTAAGACCCCTAAAACTGTAATTGGCACGGTTTAGCCTAGACGTGATGAAAAGGAGCCCTTAAAAACATAATTTATATACATGTACTATTGTGTCACAATCAACTCTCGTCCATATGTCTTTGGCCCTAATACGAACTTGCAACTAGTTGATGTTCTGCTACTTGGAACTTGATATACTACTCCTTGCAACTTTTTAGGTGGACTAGAGAGTCGAGGGTCGAGTCTAGCAAAAGTTGATGTTCCGCTACTTTGCAAGTTGCTAGTTGTATAGTCGTCTCCACTTAAATGACATTAGCAAGCGATTAATCATTTAGTGGACTTGCAGAAACCAAGAAAATGGCATTCTACTCACTTTGACAGGTATAAAATCTTGTAGTTTGTCGTTTGGTCAATGGAGGGAATCATAGATTACAACGCTTACACTCGGTCTAGAAATGGAGCTTTCTAGACCAGCAGAAAACACACTTTTATTGGACATTGAAACCTCTCCAAATACTTACATAATCCAAGAATTATAGATTAAAGCTTAGGAGACCCCATTGTACATATTCTTGAAAGGAGAATCAACGCAAATCAATAATAACAAAACATTTATTGCATTAGATTGGAGAACCCAGCGAGCTTCGCAGCAAGAAAGACGGCCGTTTTATATCGTGTTCTTCATAGAGATGTGTAGCTTCATTACTGCCATCTGATAGACGGATCGTTGCATTTCTCGTGGGCCCTTGAGAGAGCATGAGTATGGAAACCACGCTTGGTGATAAGAATGCTATTGGAAGCTGCATCAGAGCCCGCGACATGAGAGAGCATCCACCCGATCCTTTCTCTCCCGTTCACCCAGAAGTAAATTGGCGGGATAAACCACAACAAGCCCACTGAAATTGGCAGCATCCTAGAGGTACTCCATTCTCTGTTCTCTTGTTGTAGGTTTTCCCGAATCCATCGTAAGATCTTTGGTCCCCGGCTCTCTTTGACGCTCGGAGCTTATGGCTCATGTTAAAAGTAATATCGGACACTATCATCTCACTGATAAGAGAGAGGTTCTCAATGGTGGCCACCTTAACGAGGTGGGAGAGCCCACGATTATTATCAACTTGTTGATTGGGAGCAATCGTAGGGAGTCCCTCCAAGCTATCGCCATCACTCTGAAGCCTAAAGCCATCACGTTCACTACCATATACCCAAGACAAAGCCTGAAGTCGTGAAAATTTTCTGATGCCAACACAACAACACGACCTTTTCTTACAGAGTAAAGATCCATTCCTTAGCAGGAGAACAGTGGTAGAGGCCAAAAGAGAAGTAAATTAGAAATGCATTCAGATATCTTTGATGTGAGAATATAGATGCGAGTCACATCCTTATTATCATGGACGTGATATAGGTTGCGGAAAGAGCCCCTTACGCAGGGCAATTCCCACTGCATTGCATATGTGCCATTGTATAAAAGGACACGTTACTCCAAACAACATGAACCGCCAATATTCGTTGGTTGACAATGGCGTCTGGTCCTTTGATAGCAGCATGCACTGCTTTCGATGCGATAACAAGGTCCATCTATGGGATAGGTGGCAGGAGGAGCTACCGCGGCAGGAAAAATCCATCTGCACTGTGTATGTATTCTCGACATGTTACTCCAAATAGAAAGAAATGCAGATCTTCTCTCGATGACAACATCAACATACATTGTTTTCGATGCTAGGTCTCACTAGATTTCGATTCACTCTCGATGCCTAGAAGAAGAGTTGACATCATGGAGAGGAGTGTAGCTCTGGCCTTGCTTGATGTGAAGATGTGGAGAGGGAAAGAACTTTTAGTTGAGTCCAAGACGCCAGGGTTAGTGTTATCTCTAGAGGCGGTGCTATAGCACTTGGAGAGAGGGGTTATCTGTCGTGAAGTCCACGCGCTTAACCCACCCGAAAATGCACGAGTGCGCACTCCGTGGCTTTATTTTGACCATGCAACAATACGTGCCTTTCTCCTACGGAGACATACAAGTAGGTCCTTGGATGCAGAAGGTCCTAAGCGATAATCACTAAGAGGGTCGCAGGAGTGGCACTCGCCGACGCGGTGTACAGGAACGATCCAAACGAAGCAACAAATGCGAGATATGCAATGGAAGTCTCCGAGGATGGTTTTCCAAGCGGCACTCGCAGTGTTAGTTCCAACGGCAATGCATGTACGCCGTCAAGATTGTTCCGAACGCAGGAAGAGGCTACGGAAGTGGTCATTCGTCGGACGAGCGAGTGATCGGGCACCTAGAGCGTATTCGTAGAGATTAACGAGGACCTGCCAAGTGCCGTAGAAGGGCTTCCGGAGCGGCGTTGTGGATGGTATAGGCGTAACCATGTAAGGGAGGAGAGTTGAAGGATCATTCGCATGGTTTGAGGGTAGGAAGAATGAGAGTGCGATTACCGCCGGAAGCGGCGTTGTGGATGGTATAGGCGTAACCATGTAAGGGAGGAGAGTTGAAGGATCATTTCGCATGGTTTGAGGGTAGGAAGAATGAGAGTGCGATTACCGTAGGGGCATAAAACACCGCTGGTCTTGAGTAACATCGCGTTAATGCCTTTGGTAGTCGAGATTGTGGAGATCCCAAGGAAGGGATAATAACGTGGAGCCATACAAATTGAATATGTAGTAACGAAAAGGGGTAGGTAGTCAGTCCCCTTCACATAGGTCTCCCATTGCTCCCATGTGTCATAGGTCGCGAAGGGTGTTTTTGAAGTGCACGCACGCACGGATGATTGGTTTCCCGGTTTTTGTACGCATAAAGCATCGAAGTGGGCCCCAAGATTAAATTGGCCGTTGATAAGATTATATGTATTACATGGAACCCAGACGGTGACGTAGGCATCGTGTGTGGAACACCACGACATTGCCAAAAACACCATCATCATTGTTATTGGGTTCTTGTGAAAACCAAGGATGAGAGAGAGAGAGAGAGAGAGTGGAGGTAGTAAAATCCCACATGCACAAGAATCGTTTGAAGTGGGCTATAAGAGGGGAGGGAGAGGGCAGTGCAAAGCATACCTTTCTCGGCCTTTTGGCTAAGATCAAGTGTAGTATCTGTTCTTATCAGTTTAATATCTGATACGTGGCCTAT
>CAKZGI010000062.1 GCA_936914905.1 uncultured Trichormus sp.
TCAAGTAGAATACTGCATGTTATACGCATGAGCGCCAAGTGTCTCATATAGTTATATCACCATGTGTCACTTTGTGCAAATATCCCACATACAATGGCTAATGAGCTTAACAGTTAATGAACCCGAAGATAGCCAATAGTGAACTAGCTAATAAGAAGATAGCTAATAAAGAACTAGCTAAACGAACTAGGTAATGAACCCCAATAGCTATGGGGTAAGTGACTAACAAGAAGATAGCTAATATAGCAAACTAGCAGACATCTAATAGGCCAATAGCTAATAGGAAACTAGCTAATAAGGCATTGGTTATCAGCTAACTAGGTTGTTAGCTATTAGCTAATAGGCCGATAGCTAATAGTTGATATTCTATCCGTGACACCGCCCACCTGTTGTAGCTACTACCTACTACACCGTCCCATCGTCATCTATTGTTGTTGTTGCTAGCAATGCACTGCTCTTGCTGTTGTGGTTACCTGGAACAACAATGTTGGGATAAATCTCCCACGCTCACCCATGTAAAAAGTGTCTACATGTGAAACTTAAGTTTGGGCGCGCGTGTATGAAATGTGTTCTGCCACATTCACATGTGGAGCACAGCACGCCTTCATGTATAAATAGGGGGCACATCCCTCATTAATACAAGACCCTTGTTCATTTGTTCTTTATGTGTACTTTCGTGATTAACATGTTTTGTACTTGTACATTTACGTAACACACATCCCTAGACCGGACCAGACCTACATACGTTAGTTGGAACTCCTCACAGACTGACGACTAACGATCCAAGACTACCGACTAACGGCTCACTACTCACGGCTTACCTCCCACTCACGCTAACGATCCACGCTTCCGCTACAGTTACATAAAACGTAACTATCGTGACCTACGTAGAGAATTTCCGTAGGTTCGACACCGGTACACCACGTCTACCACGGATAACCTGACCCATAGGCAGACTATGTAGTACCAATGGAGACCCATGTTTCCAACAAACAAAAGCAACATAAGTAATAGAAGGATTCCTTCTCCTTTATCTTTCGCTTGTCTCTCCTACGAATGAGCCATGTTGCAATCTACATCATCGGCAAAGAGAGTAGTGGTGCCATCTCTACACTGTCACAATAGAAACAAAAGAAGCAAAGGAATGGAAAGGAAGAGATCGGCAGCAACAGAGTAGGGACAGAAGATGATGAAGGGAAGACATTGGAGGAAATGAAGAAGCAAATGCAGTAGGAGAGAGGAAGGTGTCACGGCTAAGGCTCTAGAGGGTGGTGGAATGAAACACAAGAAGATAACAAGAAAAGAACATGAAGACAAGAAGTTATATTACTCGGAGACTCGAAGTACAAGATGCCAAGACTGGTGTTGAACCGGAATGGTTCAACAATGACTAGAGCTCAACTTATATAGGTTCGTTGGGCTCACGCATGATCACCACTTGGCATTCATGCATGAATGCCATTTGGCAGTCATGCATGAGTCATGTGAATTATGATGAGTACTACTCATATATATATATATATATATATATGTGTGTATGTATGTATGTATGTATGTATGTATATGTACATTATCATGTGAATATTTCTTGTAAGTAAGAAAATGGGTTAGTGCCTAAAACTAGAGACTCTAGTTGGAAGGTGACAGGTCTGAAAATTGATCATAGCATTTTGTTGTTAACACCAGATGGACTTCAACTAGAAGTTTAAAGGTTCAAATCTCGGTATGGTATTTTGTTCATAGCATCGTGACAGTGTCCCCTCGTTTGACGATGAGTTCCACAACTAATAATGCAAGAACTTGGACTTGGTTTGTCAAGGTAACAACGATGAAATTCTTGTACAAGTTCATGTGCATTTCTAACTCTCTAAAGGTTCCCATGTTTGATTATTCGGTGTATATCCAGACCAATTTACAAGGTATTATAGCTTGTTATGCATTATCTTTGAGTCTAAGATAGCACCGACCTCGTATTCTGGTCCTTCAACAAGTTCTATTACGGGTGAAGGTGGAACCACCCGATTTGGGATGAAAGTAGAATTATAGGGTTCCAATAATGAGACGTGGAAAACTGGATGAACATGCATATGCTAAAGGAGATCAAGACGAAAAGCAACTTCATTTATTTGGTCAGATATGACAAATGGACCAAGACATTGATAGTCTAATTTGTCAAAGGGCCTAGTGGTCTTAATGTTCATCATAATAACCATATGCGATCTCCAACTTGAAACTTAGCCCCATGTGGTGAGGAGGTGTCGATCGGTAGCTTTCTTCTACATAGCATGAGCATGAGCTAAATGTTCATTGATCTTGCTTTGAATCTCATGGAGTTTTAACAGCCAATCTTCAACGACATGATTATTTGAGGTTTCTAGATGTTCCCACACCATCCAACGAGGATGACTGTGGAAGAATGGACCGAGTTATTGTAAGCAAACTCTTCCATTTGTGAGAAATCAACCCAATCATCTTGTTGATAGTTAATGAAACAACAGAGATATTGCTCAAGCTTTTGATTTGTGTGCTAAGTTTGGCCATCGGTTTGAGGATAATAGCTCGAAGAGAGTTTACAAGAGATTCTCAAGATTTCAAGCAAGTTTCTCCAAAATTTCAAAACGAATTGTGGCCCACGATCACTGATGATGTCATCTAGAATACCATGATTTTTTACTCGCATAACAAGGTTGGTCGTATCTTGCCTGGTGAAACTCTTCGTACATGGAAAGAAATGGGTCATCTTAGTAAAACAATCAACCACGGTAAGGATGGCATCATAACCCTTAGAAGTCGGGAGAGCTTTAATGAAATTTAATGAGATAGATTTCCAAGGACCAATAGGAGTCGACAATGGTTGTAGAAAACCATAGAACAATGGAACCTCTCACACAAATGCATGTTCAAGACACAGGCACACACACACACACACATGCACAAACAATACTAATTGTATTTCACAAAATAGATAATAACAACATGGTACCATTACTGACTTGGTTATGAACCATGCTAGGGCATATGCCCACTATTTTAGATTACGAAAACTGCTTACCTTAAATGATAGTGTGAATATGGCCATTATATAGACTACATTCGACACTACAAGTCTTGTTTCGATTATTGTGAGGCTTCCTTCTAGTCTTTGTAGCTCTGAGTGATGGGAGGTTAAAGAGTGGCAATTAGTGAGCCAACATGGTTGCTTGCTTTTTTTGTTTCGTAGAGCTCTCACTATGTATAGCTCCGTTCGTGAATTTGGTCTAATCTAGCATTCATTCTTCCCACTTGGCCACTATTGGCCCGTCTTTCCCTTTGGGCATAGAGTACGTTTTCAATTGTAACAGTACAACTGGCATGGACAAGATAACTTATTCCTTCAAGACTCCAATCTCTTCTCCCATTTTTTGGAAGAACTTGCCTATGTGCAAGAACTCCCCAAAGTAGGCTATGAGAATCTCGTTGGAGGTTTGTATCTCTATTTCCTACAATCTACCTCCCAACAAGTCGAAGTATGCCGATATCGGGTCCGTAGTCATCTATTCTAGTTTTGCTAACAGTATCATTGTGTCCATCTCTGGTCAAGTGTCTATCACCATAATGGGAAGATATCCATGGAAGGCTGTGGGACTACGACCATGCCCATAGTCCGTCAGAAATTACTTGCTTCATGGTGCCGTTACTTTTGTATTCCGTACAATCATAATGTTCCTAAGCACAGCCATTCACTAGTATGGCTACTACAGTGTTGCTGCCAAGCATATAAAAATTTTCACTTCTTATAGCTTCATCTAGCCCAAATGGTTGTAGGGCGCCACCACGTGGCCTATTTGATTCAATTGTTCACGTGATGCAAGATCACACCATAAACAGTAAATAAATGCATGAACGATTATTTACACGTGGTAATAACTAGCTATGTGGTCTGTGACACCTCGTACTATATATCTACACCCCTCCAAATTACTTTGGAGTTGATATTGTAACGTTTCTTCACACCATAGGCCTTTCTAGTTCATGTACCATTTGAACTGGATGTTGGCCACCCTCTATAGTGGATCTACAGTTTCAATGGCTTTGACCACAGGCTTAGCTATAACCTTCCTTGTATGTACCTTGTTCACTCCTTCCTTGGCTACTGTGACCAAATTGTTTTACTATGCTTGCAACAGGTTGTCCTGTACTTTACCATGGTATGATGTCAGCCGAAATCCCTTCGCTCACTTTCGCATTATTTCAGTGGACCTAGGGTACAGTGCACTGACTCACTGATGAGTTGAGATGTACACCAGTCTTGAGTTCCCTCCAAAGGGCGTAAAGGCCGGCCTATGGGGATGAGTGGAAGTCCCCGCTACCTACCGGGCTCGTAAAACAAAATAAAGCTTTTTCTCGTTCACTTCTTGATGTCGGTCCACAAATGCCTCCGAGCTAGTCTTCTTTTAGCAATAGTAGTTCAATAGTTCCATGGTGCTTCCACTTGTTCATTTTATAAATCTACTGGACCCATATGTTTGGAAGAGCGAATTCCGCAGACATCATAACATCCAGACCGAATGCCATCCAAAATGGTAGAATTGAATTTATGGTCCCAATCTATCTGGTTTTCATTTACAATCTTCCAAATAATATTCTGCAAGGCTTTATTCATGCTCTCTACCAATCTGTTCTTTGAGGGTAGTACAAGTGCTATCTGTGTACACAGCATAGTGTTTCACCTAGCTTCCCAATCAAATAAAATAATAAAGAAATATTACACAAAAACTAGAAGCATCTCTCATTAGTGTCATCTTGTTAATTTTTGCTTAGTGTCTTGTAACATCACTTGCTTCATTGAGACTGACTTAGATAACACTCCAATTTGAGAGATGCATGCAACATTGGAAGCAAATTGTGCCCACTGCAACATACAAGTAATGAAAACCACTGCCAATGGAAGAAGCCAATTTAAAAGCTACAAATAAAATGTCTTAAGAGGTTTTAGGATTACAGTTGTAATTTGTAAAAATTAAGACAAATACTATACATCATTTAAAACATTAAGCCAGTCCAACCATCAAAACTGAGCTAGTTTCATGCTGCTGAGGCCATGGCTTGTCACTTTGAACTACAGCTCTGATGAGATCATCAACCACCATCACTACTTGTTTCACTACAATGCAAAAGGCATTGTCCGAGTACTGATGATTAATCAAAGTGAAAACCTAGTAATACTTTTCATAAGCACTGATAACAAGGTGGTACCAATAGATAAGCTATTCAGTGAGCATTGCATAAATCCCATAAGGCTCACTTAGGATTGCACACATTATGATCGAGACATGAAGGTACCAGGAGGAGGCTTATTGACTAACCACGCCCAAGAGATGTTTGAGTCGAGCAACATCGATATTGCAAAGCTCCTTGACAAACATCAAAATATACTTTTCCTTCCCTATTCAGTCACAGAATGACTCGACTTTAGTGAACATTGCACAAATCGCATAAAGCTCACTTAGGATTGCGCACATTATGATCGACCCATGAAGGCACCAGGAGGAGGCTTATTGACTAACCACGCCCAAGAAATATTTGAGTCAAGCAACATCGATATTGCATGCTCCTTCACAAACATCAAAACATAGTTTTCTTTCCCTATTCGGTCACAGAATGACCTTTACTTTTAGTATGATGGGTCATCTTGACTTAATTATATATTTAATAAGTTCTCAAGATCATCGAGAGTTATTACACCAGTCCTGCCCTGGACAAGCTCGAAAGGTATCAACAATACTTATAAATTACAATCAGAATTGCATTGAAAGAATATTAGCATTATACCACTTTTGACCAATTACAACTGGGTGAACAAATATCAGCACCACAATGGTGGAGAATGAAAAAACAGATATTCAAATATGCAAACCATATAAGTTGCAGATTAGAGAAATGATTGTCAGTTTCCTCGACAATGAATCACAAACAGGACTAGAAATTTTCATCATATATGGACCATCTGAATGATTGTCATGTCAGAATCCTCGACAATGAATCACACAAAGGACTAGAAATTTTCATCATATATGGACCATCTGTCGTTTGTCTCCCTCCTTTCTCTTACCATAGGGGTTAGTTGAACTGAAGCCATGGCCACTGTTGCGTCCGTCCAGTCGGCCTTTTACTCCCTTCCCTATGCCTTTTTTTCCTTGTTTTCTAAATTTGGCTGCATTACTCTCAATTTGTAAGTTCACTTTGGGAGGACACATGAATCCAAATGACTGCGCCACAGCCTGGGGAAGCACCATGTAAAGCATAAATACTGCACTCGTGATGTATAAACTCCCACTCTCTCTCCCTCATAAATGAATTTGAATTCTACAGTACAGTTACATCACTTGACTCTACTCAACCCTTTCGGAACCATCTCACAGGAATATCCAGAAATCCATGACAGACAAATGAACAAATTTGAACAAATTTAACTTTCCTCATGTAACAATCGGCCAGAGGATTGCAAAACTATGCCTTGCCACCTCAAATGCCCTTCTAAAATCCTCATTTGTATATGCACAACTACTTCAGCATCGAACACAAAATCGTTTCGCCCAAATTGAAATTCCATTCAATTATCCAACTGTTTCTTAAACCCAAATGTGAACTTACCATTTAGATTCTATAAACGGTTAATAGTTCTATGCATAAAATTATGCTCCTTATCTATCTTTCAATTTTCCAATAAGCCTGTCTTTTCTTACATCTTTAGGAAATCCTTGTTTGCAGAGTGGTTCCATTTTCAGCTAAGACATAAAAATTCCAAACAAGGGAAAACTTGAGAAACCTATGGGTTTTAATAGAAATTCTGTTCAAGAAATAACATGTGTGATCAGCCATTGGGATAATAAAACTGAAATTCTAACTTTAGTCGATTCTATTAAAACGATTCATCCATTGATTCCAGCTTCGAAGTCAACTAGCATTGATGAGATGAATTCCATCACACCGAGAGAGATTAAATCCCCATAAGATTGATTTCATATTAATCAGTTAGAGTTCCTCAAGTCAAAGTCTGCGGAAGTTCTCTTGAGATTTTTGTGAATCTTTAAAGATAAAGATTTTACTTTGCATGTTCGGCAAACGGAACCATTTCACCATTTGAGGTTTATTCATTGTTATACACTAATGCAGCTGAATCAAGAAAGTTTTAGCTTGTATGAAATAGATGACTCAATTGAATTTTAGTTGAGTGATATTGGTCTTAAATAAAAATATTACGACAGATAAATACTCTCCTCCGATCGCCACTTTGATTGAAGAATGGAGAAAAAATTTCCTAACATTAACAAACTCTTTCTGATGTCAATTCCTAGAAGTGAAAGCATGGTTCATATATAAATTACCTGCAGATCGAGACGATGTACATTAAATATATCCTTCATTGCATGAGAATTATACGCCAGAATATATGACCGATACGCATCACGAGCTGATTGATGTAAGTAGTAGTTCTTTTCCACCAGTTTCTCCTGCAAGATGGAGATCATAAAAATACTGTCGATAATAATAGGTCTCCACTTCGACCGTAACTCAACAAAAATCATAATGGAGAACCAAGATACATATCTACATATCTCACCAGCTGTGATTGCACATTTGCAATTTTATTCTCTGGAAACTCGTATTCATTCAATGGAACTTTAGCACTCTGAATATAAAAAGGCACCGTAAATCAATAGCCCCAGGGAACCTTAAAGATAAAATAACACATGAAAACACAGACTCACCTTCAAATAAGCAAGGAACCCCAACTCCTCTGGAATGAGGAATAAGAGGGCACTTCCCCTTGCACCTTCACCCCTTGCTGTTCGCCCAACTCTATGAATATATTCCTGGATAATGGTAAAAAAACCAACAACTAAATCAAAATATTCAACCTGTACAACGGTAAATGAAAAAAAGCAATCAAACAGCAATCATTTAAACATAAACAGCAATCAAACAATTTCTTATTAGTGATCATTATTTGGGAATCCATGCGAGTTCTCATTTTCCTGTAGGGATAGCATAAGTCTCACTAAAATCACTTTGAACTGAGAAGATTATCTTATCTGTAAGAGGTTCTCAGTTCTAGTTGCACTAAAAGTCATTGAGCATAGATAGTATGTTTAGTTTATCTTCATATTACATGGGATGCCGAACTTCTTTCCATTTTAACAGTATTTATAATGATTTCATTTGCATTTACAGCAAATGCATCCTGTGCATCAATATCTTCTTTTGGGGTCCTGCATCCTTTCAAATAAATCCTTCAAATTGTTATAAGACTAGAGTGCCATGCATTCAATACCTTCGGATCATCTGGAGGGTCATACTGAATAATCCAGTCCTGAACAAAACACAGTGACAAGATGGTTGAAGGTCCAACAATATGCATGCATAAAAGCAAATCATATTTTTTGGATAGACACAAACAATGACACGCACCACAGCAGGAATATCTAGTCCTCTTGCGGCAACATCTGTGCAAAGCAGAATGCCTGTTTCAGCACTGCAGAACTGAAAATATGTTGAAGACCGTTTCTGTTGCTTCTGTTTTCCATGTATATCCAGGCACGCAATGTCTATATAATTCAGAAGCTCACTATGGAACTTTACAGAGTTGCAAGATGAAAAGAAGACCATGACCTAATCATAGACCCATAATTCCGATTAGAATCCAATGATAAAGATTAAATGGTAATGGAACCCTGATATCCTCTTTCAATAAAGTTATATTTGTTTGATTTAAATCATACTAGAAATTTTATCAGCAACTTCCAAGTATTTGTATGGCCAATCTATGGTTTTATAGATCCAAACCATGATAATTCACCATATGTAATGTTGCAAGACATGAACAGAAAGATTTGCATTGCCAGTGGGAAGAGACTACCTTTTTCTTGAGATTCTTTTTCAAGAATGTGAAGAGAAGAAGAAAACGTTTTGCACTGGGGACAACACAATAACCCTGCTCCAAACCTTCTACTGTAGCCTACATTTCCAAAAGGTTGGTACATTATTTTTATCTTTAAAGAACACACTGTCTAGAAGTCTGCATTCCAAATAGGACATGGCATACCTTTGATCTCCCATCATCCACACCGATATATAGAGGTGCCTTTTTAAAAGATACCCGTGCTAGGTCTTCCACCTTCATGCAATTTATCATGTCAGGAATATTACTAATACATACTAAATGAACAATGAAGAGGAGAAAATTTAGATTTAGGCACCTTGGTTGTCTGCGTAGCTGAGAAAAGAGCAGTTTGCCTTTCCTATACCAAAACCACAAAGTTTCATTAAATTTTGAACATTTCGATTAAAAATAGTAAGGAAAGAGAATAAATCATCTAGAATGCATGCAATGATTGCCTTCTATCTAAAATATAAAACAATATTATTGTGGTAACACAAAATACCAACAAACAATCACATACAAAATTAGCTTACCTTGGGCAACAACTTGATGATTTGTTTCATCTCTTCCTCAAATCCAATTTCCAAAATACGATCAGCAGCGGCTGTGAGATCTGAAAATTCTACGGGAAGAACTTCGCCCTCTGGAAAGAGATGATGCAGGACGTGCTAGTCCAACGACGGCAGATCGAGGCAATCCGGCACTCCAGAACTCCCACCGG
>CAKZGI010000063.1 GCA_936914905.1 uncultured Trichormus sp.
TCCTGATGGCATAACACCAAGGCGCGGATCTATGCCTGCCCGCTGTACCCTACTTTTACCACTTCAATCCCCGACGATATGCGGCGACCCTTCTGTGACAAAGACTTATAGTATCTTTGCATTTTAACTTGAATTTCACCAGGGTCAGGGGGCATCATCTACCAATTCTCGATCTACCCTTCTAGGGTATAGATATTATTGGCACTCTTACACCTTATTTCATCCACTTTCCTAAAGTGCTTGATAATCATCACCAGGAATATAATATTGAATCCGTTCCGGGTCAATTTTGCCACTATTCTCTAGGAGAATAGGTAATTGACCAGTAAAAAATGGCTTATGCAAATCACTTTTTGTAAATCTGTTACTTCCCCATTGACCTCAGAAATAATTTTTGTGGCATCTTCTGGAATAACTTTTTCATAGAATTTTGCCTCTGTGAGATTTTCCTGATTATCCACCTGTACCAAAGGACCCTGGTAACACAGAGGCATACAACCCACACCAGCAACCTGTAGCCGTTTTTCCAAACCCGCAGCCTTGACAGAAGCATCTAAATTATCTTTCACCGCTTGCGAATTAGAAGACAAACAACCAGCCGCCGTACAACAACGAATTTGTATAGGTTTAGTATGAAAACGTTCAGTTCTAGCGATTTCTAATAATTTATTTAGTTCCATTTTCCTGCCATTTTCCCACCTTTTCGCCAACTGATTCCGGGGTTTGATTACCTAAAACCGCAGCATCAAAAACTACTAGAGCTGCAATACCATGAGCCCCTAAACACCTAGTCGTCATTAAAGAGATTTCTCCATCAGAAGTAGTTTCTCCCGCACGAATTTTAGTAACATTTTCCAAGCTGCTTAAAATTGCTTGAGATCCCTTCACATAACAAGCCGTACCTGTATAAACCACACAATTATGTTTACCTCTAGCTGCAAGGGAAAACAAATGATAGAAAGTTACGACTCGATACACCCGACTGGGTGGTAATTTTAACTTATGGGCAATATACAACAATAAATCTAATTCTAAATAACCGAATAATTCCGAAGCCCGATGGAGAATTTCAATTAGTGTATCTTGTTGATATTGATGACGCTTAATAGTTGCATCCAACAGCTTTAAATGCTTATCTCCACTGGGATGAGTTATAGGAAGTGGAACAGAAGCTTTCATTATTTATAACCTCTTATAGATTACCTTTTTACGTCCCTCACTGCGTCAAATGGAAAACATTACTTACCACTTTTTACTGTTATTAGTAAAAAGTGGTATACACAGAGCAAGATGCATAATGCAGCACATAATTACTCACACTACCAATCAATAATTCCGTTATCCCAGACAGTCCCTGTCGTCCCATAATAATTAAATCAGCATTCCATTCTTTGGCTAAATTACAAATAATACTTCCAGGACTGCCCACTTTTTGGATAAACTCGGTATTAATATTAGCATTGTTGGTTTGAGCGCAGAATTTTTGTAACATTTGCAAACCTTCGTTTTTATGGATCTCTAATTTTTTTAAGTACAATTTCATACTTTCATCACCCCAACCTGGATAGTAATCCGTATTAGGCACATCACATCAGGAATAGTATCGTCCTCTGGTGATAAAATGTGAAGTACCATTAAATTGGTAGATTTAACTTTGCTAAAGATAAACCTTGCTCAAAAACATGCTGATTCATTTCTGAGCGATCTAAGTTCTACGAGAATTTTGTTAAATATGGAAGACCTCTATATTAGGCTTACCAATTAAATTATTGATACACCAAGAGTCAGAAATCAGATTTTTATGAATATTCTAGATTGGGTATTACTCCCATTGAGTTCTACCTACAATCTCCTTATAAATCAAGAAAAATCTGATTTTTTACCCTAAATTTAATACTTAAGGTATATTCTTAATTATATATAGATTGTTACAAATATATAATGGCTTATCTTATTATGGAATTATTTTGCCTTGTATCTCAATACTACTTGGTTAAGTACCCAAAATTTTTAATCGGGTGTTGAAAAAGGTTTTGAGGTCAGAACTTAAAGTTTTTTTCTTTACCTTTCTCCATAACCCCTTTCCGCTTAACCAACAAGTGTTACCTTATATCCAACTTTTAAAACTACTATATTAGGGAAGCTTTTAAAATGAAAATTTTAATTGTCGAGGATGACAAGTTACATGCTTATGCACTCACCGCTGTTTTGACAGACCAAAATTATGCTGTGGAAGTAGCGACTGATGGCAATGCAGCTTGGGATTTAGTCGCAACTTACGATTATGATTTAATTTTATTAGATGTCATTTTGCCCAAACTTGACGGTATTAGTTTATGTAGGCAAATTCGTTCCAGTGGTAGACCTGTACCGATTTTATTATTAACAGGATGTGATAGCAGCCACGAAAAAGCAACAGGTTTGGATGCAGGTGCTGATGATTACGTAGTAAAACCATTTGAACCGGAAGAACTAGTAGCGCGTGTACGGGCATTATTACGACGGGGTGGTGTAGCTTCACAACCTATATTGGAGTGGGGAAATTTACGATTAGACCCCAGTAGCTGTGAAGTCACTTATAATCAAAATTTACTCTCGCTCACACCAAAAGAATACGCACTATTAGAACTATTATTAAGAAATAATCGCCGGGTATTTAGCTGTGGGATGATTTTAGAGCATCTTTGGTCCTATGAAGACACACCAGGAGAAGAAGCCGTTCGCACCCATATTAAAGGTTTGCGAATGAAGCTCAGATCCGTGGGAGCTAACAATGATTTAATAGAAACTGTGTATGGGATTGGTTATCGTCTCAAACCCCAGGAAGAAGACGGGGTAGAGCAAACAGGGATTGGGGGAAGTAAAGCTACAGGGAGATTAGACGAGCAAAAATCCCAACAAACTCTGACAGCCATTGCAGATATTTGGCAGCGATTTCGTGATCGGGTAGATAAACAAGTAAGTATATTGGAGCAAGCTGCACAGGGTTTAAACCCAGAATTGCGGTTTCAAGCAACTAGAGAAGCTCATACGTTAGCTGGATCTTTAGGTACTTTTGGTTTGGGTTATGGTTCGGAGTTAGCTAGAAAAATTGAGAAGTTATTGAAATCTGGTAAGACTTTAAACCCAACAGAAACGACCAAGCTGCAAAATTGGGTGAAGTTATTGCGTCAAGAGATTGAAGCTAAGAATCAAGAATATATTACTTCATCTGCAACTACCAATAAATTACCATTAGTTGTGGTAGCTGAGAAAAACACCATTGGTAAGCAACAATTCACAGATGCTGATGGGATTTTACTAGAAGTCAAACCCGCAGACTTGATCATGATTGATGACCAAACTAGTATAAGTGTTATTAGTCAAGTAGAAACAGCACTACAAAATCAGGAAAATTATCAACAGTTAGTAGAACTTTTTCCAGAAGCAATTTTGATGGAAACTGAAGGAAATGTAGTTTTTGTTAACAGTGCGGCAGTGAATTTGTTTGGTGCTAAAAAAGCAACAGAATTATTAGGCAAACCATTACTTGATTTTATCGCTCCTAATTCATACGCTGGAGTTGCAGAACAATTTCAAAATCTAAGAACAAATAAACAGTCAATTCCTTTACATGAAGAACAGTTCTTACGGCTAGATGGCAGTTTGATTGATCTAGAAATTGTGGCTGCTGCTGTTACTTATCAAGGTAAACCAGCATCGCAAATTGTCGCCCGTGATATTACCCAACGCAGGCAAACAGAGTTAGCTTTGCACCGAGCTAATGAAGAACTAGAATTAAGAGTTGCAGAACGCACAGCGGAGTTAATTACTGTTAATCACAAATTGCAGTCACAACTAGATGAACGGCGACGCACACAGGAAGCTTTAAGAATTTCTCAAACTCGATTTGAAGGAATTTTAAGTATTGCTGATGATGCGATTATTTCTATTGATGGTAGTCAACGGATTACTTTATTTAACCAAGGTGCAGAAAAGATTTTTGGTTACTCTGCTGATGAAGTTCTCGGACAAAGTTTAGATCTGTTGTTACCCATGCGTTTTAGTGAACAACATCGTCATCATATCGCTGATTTTGGTAAATCTCCTAGTCCGGCTCGGAGAATGGGAGAAAGAAGAGAAATATTTGGTCGCCATAAAGATGGGAATGAATTTCCCGCTGAGGCTTCTATTTCTAAATTAGATATGGGTAATGAATGTGTTTATACTGTAATTTTGCGTGATATAACTGACCGCAAGCAAGTGGAAAGAATGAAAGATGAATTTGTGTCTGTAGTCAGTCATGAATTGCGTACTCCTTTAACTTCAATTCATGGTTCTTTAGGAATGTTAGCAAGTGGTTTGTTACAGAGAGATTCGGAACAAGGTAAACGCCTGCTACAAATTGCTACTGATAGCACCGAGCGATTGGTGAGGTTAATTAATCATATTCTCGATATTGAAAGAATTGAGTCTGGTAAGGTGAAAATGGAACGAGAAACCTGTAATTTACAGGATTTGATTGTTTCAGCAGTGAATGTTATGCAGCCTTTAGCTGATAAGGCTGGGGTGATTTTATCTATTTCTAGTGTATCTGTACAATTATGGGCTGATCCAGACCGGATTGTGCAAACTATAACTAATTTGTTGAGCAATGCTATTAAATTTTCTACTTCTGGTTCTACAATTTGGCTAATAGGAAAACAACAAAGTGACCAAGTGCTATTAACAGTGAAGGATACTGGAAGGGGGATACCAGATGATAAATTGAATAGTATTTTCGAGCGATTTCAACAAGTTGATTCTTCCGATTCTCGCAATCATGATGGTACTGGGTTAGGCTTGGCAATCTGCAAGAGTATTGTCCAGCAGCATACTGGTAATATCTGGGTAGAGAGTACCTTGGGTAAGGGTAGTAATTTTTATTTTACCCTGCCAATTTTAGAACCTAGCTATGGTGAGGAATTAGAAAATTTTGCTGCGGAAAAACCATTAATTTCTCAACCGTATTTTCCTTTAGTTCTTGTTTGTGACGATGATGAATTAATCCGTTTGGAGTTACAAAATTTATTAGAGAAAGGTGGATATAGAGTGATAACTGTAGGAGCAGGTGAAGATGCGGTCTCACAAGCAATTGCTGAACAACCAGATATCATTGTCCTGGATTTACTAATGCCAAAAATGAATGGTTGGGAAACAATGGCAATTCTGAAAGAACGAGAAGATACACAAAATATACCCATTGTCATATGTAGTGTTTACCAACCTAGTCACAGTCATCAACCCAATGCTGACTTTGTGGATTGGTTAAGTAAGCCAGTTGAGGAGATATCCCTATTACATTCTTTAAGTAAAGTCATCACTGAACTTTATGGAAAAATTAGAATTTTAATTGTTGAGGATGATAATGATTTAGCTGATTTGTTAGCAACTTTGTTTGAGAGGCATGATATTGAAACCTTTATTGCTAGAACTGGTAGAGAAGCTATTCATATCAGTCAAAAAGTTAATCCTGATTTACTGATTCTTGATTTAATTTTGCCCGAAAGTGACGGTTTTACTGTAGTAGATTGGCTTAAGCAACACAATCAGCTGTGTAGTATTCCCGTAGTTGTTTATTCCGCTAAAGATTTGGATACATCGGAACGGCATAGACTTAAATTAGGACATACAGAATTTTTGACTAAAGGACGAGTAACTACTCATGAATTTGAACAAAGAGTGATGTTTTTATTGAAAACCATGACTCATAAGAATTAGCAATTGAAACGTAATAGTTCAGGAGTCAGGAGTCAGGAATCAGAATGTTTGAGAAATTGGTCATTAATCAAATAGGTATTTTTGGAGTTAGCCTGAAAAAGCTGATGGCTGATAGCTGAATCCTTACCCCAAAACTTAAAAAATAAAACTTAAAAATGAGAAGATAGGATTATGGAAAGAAAGCGGATTTTAGTAGTTGATAATGAACAGTATATTCAAGAAGTAACAAAAATTTGCTTGGAAACTGTTGTAGGTTGGGAAGTTCTAACTGCTAGTTCTGGGAAAAAGGGGATAATACAGGCTGAAAATCACCAACCAGATGCAATTTTACTAGATGTAATGATGCCGGATATGGATGGACTTGCTGCTTTTGAAGAGTTACAAGCAAATCCAGCGACAAAAGAGATTCCAGTTATTTTATTAACTGCCAAAATCCAAGCTGCTGACCGTCGTCGCTATGCCCAATTAGGAATGAAAAGTGCGATCGCTAAACCCTTTAATCCTCTCGAATTAGCTGGTCAAGTCGCATCCGCTTTAGGTTGGAGTTTGTAGCAGTCATGCGATACAAATCTTCTCGCTATTCTGATTTAGTATTTTCTGTAATTACTTGAACTCTTTTGATTCCTCTGGGTATGATTCTATCCTTTTTAAGGGGCTTGTCATTATTAATACTCACATCTGTATATAATCTGTTTATAATCTGTTTATTCTCTCATACAATTTATTTTAAAGATAGGTCTAGTGAGCAACAACAAAGTTCATCTGAACTAATGAGTATGTGGTCTTGAAGATTCTTCATTTCATTCAGAATGAAATATATCATTTTCGGATTTTTGCAAGAGATATAATCACCCAATACAAACCCAATATAAAATCGGTGCAGTTTCCTACACCGATCTTCAGGATTGATTCTGTTTTCCGCACCATTTCCCTCACGCTAATGCGGAAGCTTGGGGTTTAGCAAAAATCATCCTCCCCGCTGAGGTTTGTAAAGCACTCGTGACAACTACCCGCAGTTCACCACCTACATAACTGCTTCCTTCCTCAACTACTACCATTGTGCCGTCCTCTAAATAACCAACACCTTGACTTGGTTCTTTACCTTCTTTGAGAATCTTCAAATCTAGATTATCACCAGGTAAATAAGATGGACGAACTGCATTTACCAAATCATTGATATTTAAAACTGGAACTTTCTGCACACTAGCAACTTTAGATAAATTGTAGTCATTAGTTAACAGAGTCCCGTTAATTTCTTGGGCAAATCGCACCAATTTAGCATCAACTGTAGCAATATCTTCGTAATCAGCCGCGTTAATTAAAATCCGTTCTGGGTAAGCCTCTTTAATCCGGTTGAGGATTTCTAATCCGCGTCTTCCTCTGACTCGCTTTTGGTCTTTACTGGCATCCGCCACTTGTTGCAATTCTTGTAAAATAAACTGTGGGACAATAATTACCCCTTCTAGAAAACCAGTTTCCAATAAGGTTTCAATACGACCATCAATAATGCAACTGGTATCTAAAACTTTGGTGTTTGCAGGTTTAAGAGTTCCTTCAACTACCATTGTTTCTACAGTGTTGGGATTAATTAAGCGTAATAAACCGCGTCCATGAGTATCTGCCAAATTCATACCTGTGACAGCAAGTATAATACTGCCGACAACTGCTACTAGAGGTTTAATAAATCCAAAATCTGCGGGAATGGGTAGTAAAAATAGCGGGGCTAACATTAAGTTGGCTAGTAATAGCCCAATGACTAAGCCAATGGCACGAGTTAAAATGGCTTCGAGGGGCATTTCTCGGACTTGTGTTTCTAAGCGACGGTATGTGGTCTGGAAACTTAGCCCAATTGCACCACCAATAATAGCGGTAAATACGGCAACAATTAACCGCAATGCGTTTAGGTTTGTTACCCCGTCTAGTGTTCCAGGGGGGAGTAGATCAGTACTAAAGTAACCTATTCCCGATGCTGCCAAAATAAATGAGAGAATGATAATGATATCAAGCATGATTGTGCTGTTTTCCTACAACTGTAGTTACCCGATACAGTAAGGTATTTTTTATTTCAACGGTCAGATTGATTAAGAAATATGGACTTACGCTAGGGGTTTAGGCAATATATACAATATATGCAAACATTATAACCAAAGTGTTTTCTCTGCATAATTATTCTTATTTTTGTTATCAAAAGATAAAAAGTTGTAAACAAACTACTCATTTTCCTTTTTTGTAATTGTCCATTCAATTAATTTAATTCTTGATCATAATGAGTCAAAAAGATATTGCAGTTGAAGTTCCCTGTGCGGCTTACGTACATATCCCCTTTTGTCGGCAGCGGTGTTTTTATTGTGATTTTCCGATCTTTGTGGTGGGCGATGCCTACGGCGAGCCAAGCTACCGCTCACAGGGTAAAACATCTGGTACAATTTCCCAATATGTTGATGCACTGTGTCACGAAATCAGCATCTCACTAGCTTTTAGTCAACCACTAGCAACTATTTTCTTTGGTGGTGGTACTCCTTCGCTGTTATCGACAGAACAGTTGCAATGTATATTAACAGCGTTAGAGAAGCGTTTTGGCATTGCGGCTGGGGTGGAAATTTCGATGGAAATGGACCCCGGTACTTATGATTTGGCACAGATTGCAGGTTATTGCAGTACAGGTGTCAACCGGGTAAGTTTGGGTGTACAAGCCTTTCAAGATGAATTACTAAAAATTGCTGGGCGATCGCACTCAGTTAATGATATCTTTGCAGCTATTGATTTAATCAACCAAGTCGAGATACCCGAATTTAGCTTAGACCTAATTTCCGGGTTGCCACATCAGTCTTTACTTCAGTGGCAAGATTCCCTAACTAAAGCCGTAGAAATTGCCCCCACTCATATATCTATCTATGATTTAACCATTGAACCAGGGACAGCTTTTGGTCGTTATTACAAACCGGGAGATAATCCCCTACCAACAGATGAAACCACTGTCACAATGTACCAACTAGGGCAAAAAGTATTAACTGGTGGAGGTTATGAACATTATGAAATTTCCAACTATGCTAAAAGCGGACATCAATGTAAACATAATCGAGTTTATTGGGAAAATCGCTCTTATTATGGTTTTGGTATGGGTGCAGCTAGTTATGTGCATGGTAAACGCTTCACTCGTCCTCGGAAAACTAAAGAATATTACGAATGGTTGCAAAATGGTGCATTCATTGATTGTGAAGTCACACCTTTAGAGGATGAATTGTTAGAAACTTTAATGCTGGGGTTACGGTTAGCAGAAGGTTTGAGTTTGACGGTGTTGGTGGAGAAGTTTGGAAAAGAAAAGGTACAGGAAATTAGACAATGTTTGCAACCTTATTTTAAGCAGGGTTGGGTGGAAGTTGTGGAGGAAAGGTTGCGTTTAACTGATCCTGATGGGTTTTTGTTTTCTAATATGGTGTTGGCACATTTGTTTGAGAAGTTGGGGGAATAAATAGCGGTTATTGAGTTATTTTTTTACGTAACTTTTCCGAAAAACTTGCAAGCCGTGGTGTATAAGAAAGCAAACATTGTTTGCAACCTATATGCAATTAAGCTTCACAGCTAAGTTATATCAATATTTCTTACAGAAATATCATGATCATGGTTCTACAGAACTAAAAGTATTAATTTTTCTCAGTATCATCATCCTGATCGGCATCAATCTTCCATTTTTATTAGATTGCTCAAGCCAAGGTAGTGGTTTGTCAATTTTCTATTTGTGGATAAAGACGCTTGAGACGGATACGGGCATTCGCTGTTGTGAACTGCCAATTAACTAACTAGAGACGGCTGAAAATTTACAAAGGAGTCTATATTTGGCTTTCCATAGTGTTAAGATTAGGAGAGAGCCGAGGAAAGAATCAGGGTTGGGAATAGTAACTGATAGGAACTATCCATGAAGATGTT
>CAKZGI010000064.1 GCA_936914905.1 uncultured Trichormus sp.
AGTTCCCCCAAGCCCAACTTTCAGGTTTCCTGATGGCATAACACCAAGCCGCGGAGCCTGCCCGCCCTACCCCTACCCTACTTTTACCGCTCAATAGCCGCCGATATAAGGCTATCCTTCTGTGAAAACGAATTATAGTATCGTTACATTTGAACTTGAATTTCACCAGGGTCAGGGGGCATCATCTACCAGTTCTCCATCTACCCTTCTATAGATATTATTGGCACTCTTACACCTTATTTAATCCACTTTCCTTAGGGCTTGCTGAATAAGTGGTAAAAAGTCTTAATTTATGGATGTTCAGGGCGGTGAAATGTAATTAGGTGCAAGGAAAAGGATTAAAATAGGTAAAAATCCTTGTACCATAAGGCGTGAAGATGTATAGAAAAATGCAATATCAACAAAAGCTATCAGAAAACTTTGAACTGACTCTCACTGACCTAAAGGTATGGGGATTCTTAAGGATTCCACAAATGAACTCTTAAAGGTGTAGTCAAAGCACTTCTAATAGCTTTAATAAGCTATATTTAATTTTGCCTATTAGCATAATGTCGTTGAGGCGTAAACTCCTCATGGCAGCTTACCCTACGGGAACGCTTTGCTTATATCTCCGGCTTAAAAGATATAATAACGTAAGAACGCATATATAACTTACCTCTTTCTTAAAAACGAGTTAATTCATACAAAAATTTACAGACTTTCCAAATAACTCAAAAGGTCTGCCATTTCTTGTGGACTGGGCTGGAATTTTGGCATGGGAGGGGTTTCACCACTAATCACTTGGTGAATTAACCCATATCGAGATTTGCGCTTGGAGACGGCTTGCAAGCTTGGACCTACTAGCCCATCGGCTTGTAAACCGTGACATCCAGCACAGTTGATTTGAAAGATAGCTTTTCCCTGTACTGGGTTTCCTGGCAGTGATACAATGCTCTTGATGTATGGATCGGAGGCTTGAACGATGTGAACACCAAGAATGACCAAAGGTATTGCTATGAGTATCGCTAAAGCCGACAAAGCGATCCACTGAATTAAAGTTTCAGGTTTGGTAAGCTGGTTATTCAAAAGGGTTGCTTTTACTGTCTAGGTGTACAAAAAATTTTTCATTTCCTACACATAGCTTAAAATTTCTTGATTGTACCTGCAAGCACAGATGAAAATTTTTATAAAAAAATAGGCTGAAAACCCTCGAATCAAATCCTGAAAATCTTTTGCCGAACTCCGAACGTCTGAAAGAAAAGATTGGGATTAACGAGAGTAAAGCTATTAGAGGTGCTTTGACTACACCTTTAAGAGTATTTTTTGGACTGCTTAAGATTCTCCCTACTTTTAGATCCAGGAGAATTCAAATTGTATTTACATTCTAAAAACGGTGTAGGGCGCGGGATTGATGCTGGATTTGGTAAAATCAAAACCAGGAAAGGAATGTTGAATAACAGTGGAGAATTCAAATTGTATTTACATTCTAAAAACGGTGTAGGGCGCGGGATTGATGCTGGATTTGGTAAAATCAAAACCAGGAAAGGAATGTTGAATAACAGTAAAGAGGAGATTTACAGTGGTTGAACCCTTGTTGTCTGGTATTGTTCTTGGTCTAATTTTCGTTACTCTTAGCGGGCTTTTTTACGCTGCTTATAAGCAATATAAGCGTCCCACTGAGTTGGGAGGCTAAAATTGAGTTAGGTTGAGTTAGGAGTTAGGAGTTAGGTGGCAGAGGTGAGGAAGGTGAGAATGATGATTTTACTTGTCTATCTCTCTTGCTCACCCTGTTCTTGTGGTTCTATTTTTTCTGATGCCCTGGTTTTGTAGAATGTTAGTGCTGTGTTGCCATAAACTTTTTGATGGTAGATTTCCCAATTGGGGATTTCTGGTGGTTGGAAATTTTGGGGACTATGTTCGATGGCTATTTCTCCATGAGTATTTAAAAGCTGATATTGAGCGATCACTTCTAAGACTGGTTCATATAATCCACTAGCATAAGGCGGATCAAAATATATTCTGTCGAATTTTTGACTTGATAACTTTTTTAACTGCTGTAGTAAATTTCCGCGTAATATCTGAAATTTTTGTTCTTTAGTAGCTACTTGCTGCCAATTTTGCTCGATAAGTGCACAAGCTCGACTGGATAGTTCAATTCCTACTACTAAGTTGGCTCCTCTACATAAAGCTTCTGCACCCATTGAACCACTACCGGTGCATAAATCTAACCAGCAACAACCATCTATTGTTCCCTGCCAAATATTAAAAACTGCCTCCCGTACTCGCGCACTGGTAGGTCTAGTTTCTTTTCCTGGTAAAGTTTTTAGCAGCCGATTCCCATAAATTCTCAGACTCATGATTTATTGGTCAGTTAGTCATTTAGTTATTTAGTCATTTAGTCATTGGTTTTTAGTTTTAAACAACGGAGAACAGATAATAGTGCAAACTTTTATTAAGCAGGAATTTTTTCGCGGACTTGAGCCACAAAATTAGATAAAACTTGCAAACCTATATTAGAGGATTTTTCGGGGTGAAATTGGACTGCCATGAGATTTTCATGAGCGATGGCAGCTGTGACAGTTTGACTACCATGAGTAACTGTTGCTGCTCGAATGTGTGGTTCAGTTGGGTCAACATAGTAGGAATGGACAAAATAAACCCAAGGTTGAGCGGGTAAATGTTCCCACAAAATGCTTTTTGACTGAGTGAGTTTTAGTTGATTCCAACCCATGTGGGGAATAGCAATACTCGCTTCTGGACGAAATCGGCGAACTTTTCCGTGCACAATTCCTAGTCCTGGTTGAGTACCTTCGGCACTAGATTCAAACAAAATTTGCAGTCCTAGACAAATACCTAAGAACGGTTTACCAGATGCGATCGCATCTTTAATAGGTTGTTCTAAACCACGCGCTCTCAGGTGTTGCACTGCTGGATCAAATGCTCCAACTCCAGGCAAAACTATTGCATCTGCCTGTTCTAATTCTCTGGCAGAATAAGTTACTTTAGGAGTTGCCCCAGCTTTTTCTAAGCCTTTGCAGACTGAGTGCAAATTTCCCATTTCGTAATCTACGACCGCAATCACTGGCATTTACCTGCTCCTTGTAATTTTATTAGGGAAGGTATTTATATTCTAATTCTAAATAATATTTGTTATGCAGAGTTATGCAGAAAAAAATATTATTAACTTCTTTTGACACTTGGCTGAGTGATCAACAGTCAAATTCTTCCGATGATTTGTTACTTGAACTAGCCAAAATGGCTTGTGTCTGTGATGATTTAATTTTTTTGCGGCGACTACCTCTAGATGTTGACCTTACTGGTTCTCGCGTCATTGTTAAAATCAATGAAGTCAAACCTGATTATGTTATTTGTTGTGGCATGGTGGCCAGTCGGATAAATTTAAGTGTGGAAGTACGTGCAAGTATCATGTCTATACAGACTACTGATCTTACATTTATAGATTGTGAAGAAAATATTTTGCAAACTACTGTTGATGTTAAACAATTAGTGGCGGAAACAGCAGCAGTTGAGATTCGGTAGGACTGTGGTGGATTCGTATGTGAAGCTCTTTATTATTCAGTGTTGGACTACTTATACCAATCACAACTACCTATTCCTTGGATTTTTGTTCACGTCCCGACTTTGAATCAAGAAAATTTGATGAGCATTATGGCTGATTTTCTTTTAATTATTAATAACCTGGTAATTACTTAATGAGGGTAGGAAATAGAAAACACTCATGCAATATTTTCCTGATGTAGAATGCCTTAGGTCCTGACCAATTTAGGTGGGTTCTCATTTTTAACTTTTAATTGCTTATGTTGCCACTATTACTTGGTTTGACTCTAGCTCAAGCAAATCAATCCTCACCACCACCGGAACAAGTGCTACAACCACAAGAAGTTCGAGCGTTATCAGGACAGTTAGATACTGTGCCAGTTTTTAATAGCAATAGCCCAGAATTGGTATTAAAAGAAGGTATATTACTTTCTACCTTTCCCCCGAACGGTAAAAAATTACCAACTGCACATTTAAATTTTCCTTTTCGGGGACGCTTTGATATTTTTGCTCATCATGTTGCTAAAGCAGAACCACCAGAAAATTTGCGTTCTTTGTATTTAGGCATCATTTTGCATAACCCTGGAACTCAGCCAGTAAGGGTGAATATATTGCAGCGGGCAAGTTATTTAAGTCAACCGGATGCACCATTTATTAAGTTGGATGCTTTTATCCCTAATAATGCAGGTGCGGTGTTTGCCGGACCAGGTAGTCGTGTGATGTCTGATGTGCTGCGGGGAAGACGACAAGGAATTTTCCCTGCTCAAATTGTCATTCCTCCTGGGGAAAGTCAGATGTTATTAAATCTACCTATTCCGGTGCAAGGATTCACACCAGCATTAAATGGCCGTTCTTCATTTATGCGTCTGCGGAGTAATGGTACTGTGTATGCTGCTAGTCTGGCTATGTTTGCACCAACTAATAAAGACGGTAGTGAACGTGCACCAACTTTAGGAGAATGGCAAAATCTACTGAATAATGGTGAATTATCCACACCTAGAGATAAAGTTCCCACTCCTTTATAGGAGACTGCTAAACTGAGAATTTATGGAAGAGTGGTAGGTGTAGCGAGTGGTTCGGTGTGGCGAGCGCTCTTGGTAGATAATCCTTAAATTAATTATTTAACTATTCCCGAACCTGGTCAAGCTTTTTGTTATGCTTTAAGCACACTGGATGCTGCTACTTTGGGAACTGGTCAAATTCAAAGTGCATCTATGTTAGTGCCTTATCCTGATACAGCTTATCGCGCTCATGGCAATTATGGAATTCAATACAGTTTGAAGTTGCCTCTGTACAAGAATACACGAAGTGACCAGAAGGTGAGTGTGTTGGTGCAAACCCCAATCAAAGAAGATCAATTAAGTCAGTCAGGGTTGCGCTTCTTTACTAGACTAGGACGTCAAGTTCTCTTTTGGGGAACTGTGCGGATTCGGTATAAAGATAATCAAGGTCAACCAAAAACGGAATTTGTGCATTTAGTCCAAACCAGAGGTGAACCAGGTAAACCTTTGGCTTTATTAAAAAATAAACCAGGTGATCGCTCTTTAGTAGAAGTGGACTTTCTCTATCCTCCTGATGCTTCACCACCACAAGTTTTAACTGTGTCAATTCAAGAGTAAATTGCCAAATTAAATGACCCTTGTACAGTGACAAATTAACTGTCGCTTTCTGGTGGGTTAGAATAACATTATGTTTTTATAAAAATTATTTTGTTTATGAACAGAGATAAAACTTTTGATTTAACTGTTCATACCTCACGTATTCCTGCGGAAGGCATATGAGAAGGAGACAATACATCTCCTGAGATAAATGTGATTGTCACAGAACTCTCTAAAGAAGGTAATACAAAATTTGCTCGAACCGTGTGATCGCACAACTTATAGACAAAAGTTGAAGGAGGCTGCTGAAAAATACCTGTATCAGTCCGAACAGTTGAAGGTTTAGTCAAAAAGTGGGAACAGGATGGCTTAGTCATACTCACTCAAACAGGTAGGACTGATAAAGGAAAACACTGAATTGGTGAGTTTTGGGAAAACTTCATCATCAAAACTTATCGGCAGGGTAACAAGGGAAGTAAACGCATGACTCCTAGTCAAAAAGAGTTAGAAGCGATCACATCTGTTGTAGAAGTGGATGCCCAAATACTAGCCGAAATGCTTTCACATCCTGGGGTGAGTATGCAGCATGAACCCATTGGGTTATGTGGTGCTTGTTATGCGAAAACGCCTTGTCACCAGATTAAGTGGCAGTTTAAGGAAAGGTGGGGATGCGATCGCCATAATTTACGCTTGCTCTCCAAGTGTCCAAATTGTGGGGCTAGGTTTAAAATACCAGCTTTATGGGAGGATGGGTCTTGTCATAGATGCCGAATGCCATTTGTGGAAATTGTTGTATATCAGAAGCGTGTTATTACAAAGAGCGCAAGAACCCTTCTTTTTTAATCCCTTTTAATGGCATGGGAAAGTAGAATATTAAAACCCCAACCAATTTGAATAGAGCGATCGCTTTTTTGAGAAATTCCACGATAGTAATGAAAGGTTTTATGCCTTTGCAAGCCGAATATCGACATAACAACCAAACAATTTTTTATCTTAGTAAAGATAACTTTGAGATGGCTGGACAGGTATTAGATGATGCAATTGGAACAGCGCGTCGAGTGTGGCAAATAGAACCACACCGTTATGCCCGTATGGCAGCCAATGGTAAGCAACGACCTATACCTGTAGATGCTCTGTGGACAGATTACGGTCTTCGCCCTAATTCTAATAATTTATCCTTCATGGTTCAATCTGTTTAGGAATCAGACATAGACACATGGAAACAGAAGTTACGTTATTCGCCTATTCGTGCAGGATTATTACTCTCAGATGAAAGGTATATACTTTAATATTACACTCCTTCGGGCAAGTTAGAAGAACGGATTGTAAATCGTGACTCTTCATATTTAGAATTAACTAGATCAGATAGCCACTTCTTCAAACCAAAAGCACTGGCAGAGTTCCGTACTCGTCAACTAATACTAGTAGATGCAGAGGAGTCAGTTTCTGAGAGTAGTTTTTCTTTTCTACTGCGACAGAGAGCCGAACTAGATCAAGCATTTCAAAATGCTATTAAAGAAGTATTTGATGAAATTTTTATTAATAAACAAACAAAAAATATAATCTCTTCTCGTAATGAGATAGCAGGTCATGGAATTCGTGTACCGATCGCATTTTTAGCAGCAATAATTTTAGAATACAAGGGCTTTTTTGGTTCTGATTTACGCATTCCCAGTGATGACCCTGGCCTTTTACTTGATCAGACAGTACGTCATGCTAATAGTTTTTTAATAAAGCTCTTAAGGAATCAATACCTCATCTTAGCAAGAGAATATCAAACCGGTTAGCAGTTAATTTAGGTAGTCGAGTCAGTTTTGCATTAGTAGATTATCAAGATGTGGGACTGCTATATGAAGGAGCTATCAAAGAGTTACCCAGCTATATTGAAGGTGAAAAATGGACTGATTTACAGCGACACCATACTCCAATTGCTCTCACTGAAAGGATGCTGGAATTATAACCTTTAGAAAGGTTAGGTCCAGAAGAAAGAATAATTTTTGATCCTGCTGCTAGTTCTGGAAGTTTATTATTAGCTGCTACATCCCGTCTTCCAGGAGTGTCTGATATTCCTAAAAATTTAGAATAAGGAAAATCTTATCTTGCCAATCATGTAGTTGGTAATTATTTAGATCAATATGCAGATTTAGTAACACAATTGTGATATACTCTAGTAAGAGAATCATTAGGTCAAGATATTCCATTTCCTTTTACTAATCACTTTACTCGTGAAAAATACAATGATTTAAACACAGAGAATATGACTATTAAGGCTCGTGTGATTGTTGCAAATCCTCCTTTTGTAGAAGATGGTAATACTCAAGGCGCAGCAAGATTTATAGAAAAATATTTACGCTGGTTAGAAAAATATTCTCAGTTGGCTTTTATTGTACCTCAATCTTTTTTGACTAATACGACTCACGGCATCCCAAACGCAGGTAATTTATTAACTAGAAACTGCCAAATTTTCGAAGTTTGGCAGTGTCCATAAAAAGCAATTGGAATTGATGCAGAACAGGCTGTATGTGTCATATTAGGGCAGGTATATAAACCAACAATAATAATTTCTAGTGTGACAAAAGCAGTATTTTCTAGAGCAAAAGATACTGTATCTAATATTTGTAATTATGGTTTTCTTGGTACTCAATGGAGTACACAATTAAAATCGGATAGTTGGGAATTTTTTAGTGCACCACCTATTTATATTCAGATTCCTACAATACCCTTAGGAAATATTTTCTTTGTTTTTAATGGAGTAACTCCTAGCAAAAACTATAAACCAGTTAGTCAATGCCCACCGAATACTGAATGTAAGCTAAACTGGCGTATGAAGTGGCGGGATACAAATCGGCTTTGGGCAGATCCAGACAGAGTGAGAGAAGAGGAACGCTGGATAAGATACGGTAAAGAATTTCTTCATACAGCAGTTTTAAATAATTCACGTTTATTCGATATACCAAAAATTCTTGTACGCCGTAAAGTGAATAGAGGATCTTTGTATACCCTTGCGGCTCAATTAGATACTATAGGTGTTGGTCCTGATAATAATATATTTTATGTTCTTCTTGCTCAAGAAGCGGGAAAACTTACGCAAGCATTTGGAAATAGAGAATTTTTAGAAGAATGGGAGACATTAAGTTATGAAGAGCAAAGATTATGGTTGTTGGGTATCCTAACATCTAGTATAGTAAATGCACTATCTCTAATTGGACGCAAAACACATGAAATAACAAGTAATGAGTTATGTAAACTTCTGTTACCTCAGAAAATAGATCGGCGAATAATTCTAATTGTTCGTCAAATTATTGAACGGGATCAGCAACATCTTGGCATCCCTCAACCAGATAACCTACGAATTCAATTAGATGAAATTGTAGAAGAATCTTATGGAAATCCTCATTGTATAGAAATTAAACGGACTGGAGAACCTCCAGAATGAGAATTATGGAAATCAGAACAAACAAAGCCTACATTTACAGTACGTGGTCAAGTTTTAGAAGTATGTCAAGATAATAGTCAAATTCACTTACCCTTAAGTAGGTTGCTAGATGATCACCAAGAAGACTGGCTACCAATTTTACCAGAAATGCCTGGTTGGGGGCTTGATGCTACAACTTTTAACGCTGAATTAAGTCACGATGTGGAAACATTTCAAGAACTTGCCCAACGTCCTTGGGCTATCAGACAATTTCACCATACTCGTCGTCCCTATCTAACTGACGATGAGCTAAGAGAAGAATTAGGGATAGAGGAGTAAAAGTAAATTTTATGACCTATGAATTTGTTTTTTTACCCGTTGGCAATGCTCATAGCATAATTATCCATCCTCATAGCAGTTCAAGCGTTGTAATTGACTTGCATAAAATACCTTTATTGCTAAATTGGTTTGAAAATAAAAAACAAACTAATATCAGCAGAATATATATTAGACACGAACACCGCGATCATTTTCCATCACTGGAAGATTTAGTAACATTCCTTGAAAATTGGCTAAAAAGAGGAATAGTTACATAAATTTCTCTGCCTTAGGATGTGCTAAAAAATGCAAAAGCTGGAAGCATTGTGTTACCGAAGTTAGGCGATATGCGGGAGAATATCCAGAGCAAAATTCAAGCTATAGCCGAAGCGAAATATCCAGGCTCTGTAGAAATTCAGCAAAAATACGCCAAACAGTATCGAACGTCCATCAATGGAGTTATGTCAGATTGATTCAGAGTATTCAAAGTAAAGCTGCTTAAATAGGAATTGTCATTGAACAAGGACAACAACCTGTTCGCGGTAGTCCCCAAGACAAGGCCAAATAATTACCCATCTCTACTTATCATCTCCGCCTGGCCAAGTAAAGTTGACAAATATCCGAACCTTGACACTTAAATAGATTTAATAGCACCGCTGTTAATGTTGCTTGCAGCCTGTGAAAATTTGTGACAAGTTAAGGCTGAAAGTCTTTTGTCAAGAGGCTTTGAGAGAATTTTTGAAAAAAACTGGTCGG
>CAKZGI010000065.1 GCA_936914905.1 uncultured Trichormus sp.
CTATACCCAAACATGGTTCTCAGTTTATGGAACAATGATGTACTTTCAATTGTGTTTCTATATTCCCTTTCATAGTTAAATAATGAATTGATAGATTAAAAAGAAAATAAGTATATATATATATATATATATACTTATTTTCTTTTTTTAATAGCTTTGGATAAACAAAAATTTGCAGGTTTTTTTATCTTTTAGTTTATTACTGAGTCAGCCATCCATAATTGTGTAATCCGATTCCCAACAAATTTACCCCCAAAAAGCGAATCCAAACCAAAAAGAATCCGATAGATGCTACTATAGTAGGTACTTCCTTTCCCCAACTTTGAGTCATTTTGGTATGAAGATAAATTGCATGTATTAGCCAAGTTACTAACGCCCAAGTCTCTTTAGGATCCCAACTCCGGTAAGATCCCCATGCTTCATTGGCCCATACTGCTCCAGAGAGAATACCAATAGTTGAGAGGGAAAATCCTAAACTTATGACCTGATAAGCCCATCGATCCAGTTGATTAATAAGTCGACATTTACGCAAATTTAGTGATAACGAGTAGAAAAAAGTACTTTCCACATCAGTTTTTTTTGTTTGGTCAAAATAATGAGTTGTCTCTGAAATACGAACGTATGTTTCCTGAACAAACCCACGATTCGATTCATAAACGAAATTAGCATTTTTTTTATCAAAATAAATAATTGATAAAGCTATTGCCGATAAAGATCCACATGAAGGAGTTGCGTAGCTCGGTAGCGTCGTACTTACATGCATCATCAACCAATGGGACTGTGAAGCGGGTACTAACTGCGTGGATCGTTGGATTTCGTCAGGGAGACCTGAAGTTGCAAACGCATGAGTCAACGTAGCACCCGGTGCCACAACAGCACCTGACCATTCGTTTTTATTTCCTACTTTCAAAAGTATATACAATAAGGAGAAGCTCCAAGATAGGAACATTAATGATTCATATGGATTACTCAACGGTAAATGCTTGGTTTCGATCCGACGAATCAACAAAAATCCTGTTGTACAGATAGAGGCAACAGCCATACATTTATTGATCAAACTATTCAATTTCTTATAATTAGAACTTAGAACAATCCAATCAAGTGAAGTAACGACAAGGAGCATAATGAAAGAAATATGAGCACATATGTACTCTATATCAATGTAAGTCGTAATAGAGAAGAACCAGTCGATCGGTTAATCAGGTTGAATCAGTTCAGTATAGAATGTATTAATATCTAACAGTTCATACAATTTTTAATTTTTTATAATAGCCATTTATTAGTAAAAAGAAAAAATCATAAAAATATGAACTTTGTTCTTTTTTTTTTTACCAAGAGTAGTTTGTTCCACTGAAACCAGAATGCCGCTACTCGGATTCGAACCGAGATGCTCTAGCACTGCTTCCTAAGAGCAGCGTGTCTACCAGTTTCACCATAGCGGCGGGCGTATGCTTTACCTGAATCAATTCTATCATAGTCTCATATAACAGGTCAATCCATTTCTATTCTTTCAAATTAATAATCAGAATAAGGAGGTATGCTTTGTTGTGACAAAGAGCGAAGAAAAAGGAAAATTATCTTTTTGCTTGATACGGAAATTAAATCCCAATGAAAAATAGGTGTTATACTCGTATGAAGATCACGGGATATAGCGCAGTTTGGTAGCGCGCCATCTTGGGGTGGTGGAGGTCACAGGTTCGAATCCTGTTATTCCGATTCAGGAAAAAAAAAAAGAAAATCAAAACGATGAAATTTTATTTAGATTTATTAAAATATTCATAATATTTATTCGAGTAATAATAATAAAAATAATAATAATAATAATGAATGTTATATCTCTTATATACAAATGATTTGTCAAAGCTAGAAATTTTTTTAACTCCCCTCTCATTATCCTTTTTATTCTTGGATATTTCTATTATCCAGAAAAGCCATAAGGATTCAGTGAACAAAAAAAAAGGAAAATAAGTCATCTCGAAGAGTGTAAGTTAGAATAATATAAAAATGAATCCTTTAGTACATAAATTTAGAATAACTTAGACTCTACTTCCATGTCCATACCTATATGACTATATAGAATGATATATAATAAAAAAACATTAATATACCATTATATATAGTCTTTTTTTTTAGTTATAAAGATAATAAGCTAATCATTTGTTCCAGAAGCTTTCTCGTTTGTTACGTAATAGAAGCTCTTTGAGCGACCGCTCAAGATGGACCGGGCTGAGGAAAGAGCTCTTGCTGCTACTTTTACTGATCCATCTCGCCACATGCGATTACGAATTTTTTTTTTTGAACCAGAAGTACGTTTCTTTGGGACTGCCATAAGGAGGTTTTTTCTTTTTTTTTTAGGTTAAAGTATATGATTGTTTCCTAATAGGGTTAATCGTATTGATACGCAGGAATGAAATCTATATAATAAGGGGAATTTCTTGGTGGATAGCGCGAGCGAGAATGCAAAAAGAAAATAGAAAGGTTTCCTTTCTCAAAATTTTAAGTAAAAAAAGATTGATACGAGGAATCATTCAATTATCGTTTAAATTCTTACCATTGAGATAGATAGAATCAACTACAAATCGAGTCAAAATATCTCTATATCCGACCTTTCTTCATTTTTTCTTCTTAGAATGGATCTTCTGTATTACTATTTTATTTCCAAAACACGGATGTAATATTCTTCCCTTGACAATTGCATTACTCAGCCACGGCTGTCCGATAGTTATTTCGGATCCTTCACGAATGAGTAACACGCGATGTATCGATACTTTGACGTTGACATTGGATCCTGATACTTTTTGGAGTGATGCAAAATGACGAATGTCATAGAATCTCCCCGGTTCCACTCGGAGCTGTTCCCCCCCGATACCGATTATTGCATATCTATTCATCACGATTTCTATTTATGGACTAAAGAGGAAAGAAAATTTTTAAACCAACAGGTTTAGGGTTGGGTTTTCTCATTTAAATAAGTATCTCTAACGCTTTTTAATTCTGTCAAGTTTTTTCGTTTTTATCTAACTCAAAAAGGTTGAAACTTGTCGGCATGAAAGCTCAATAACACTAATGCTCGAGCATACCCATTCCATTCTACAAAATTACGAGATTAAGGAGGAAAAGACAACTTCAATAAAAAAGTATTTATTTTTTTTATGTTAATAGATTTTTCATGGGAATATGCCTGGATCATTCCTGCTTGTCCACTAATATCTTCTGCCTTAACTGGATTAATATCATTCTTTTTTCCGAAAGCTACAAAAGGTATTCGTCGTTTATGCGCAGCACTTAGCATATCACAGCTAACCATTTCTATGGTCATCTCCGTCTATCTATTTTGGCAACAAAGTTTTGGTCATCTGACCCAACAATATCTGTGGCCCCGGATCTTTAGAAATGATATTCCTCCGAAGATAGGTTTTTTGTTAGATCCACTCACACTAATTATGTCAATACTAGTTACTACTGTAGGTATCTTAGTCATGATTTACAGTGACAGTTATACGTGTCACGATCAAGGATATGTAAGATTTTTCACATATTTGAGTTTATTTGCAGCATCCATGTTAGGATCGGTATTCAGCCCCAACTTAGTACAAATTCATGCTTTTTGGGAATTAGTGGGGATGTGTTCTTATTTGCTAATCGGTTTTTGGTTCTCACGACCGAGTGCTGCCAATGCTTGTCAGAAAGCCTTTGTCACTAACCGTATAGGAGATTTCGGGTCATTGCTAGGTATATCAGGTATTTATCGGATAACTGGGAGTTTTGAAATTTGTGAATTATGCGATCGATTCGTCGAATTGATCGGTACTAGTAGTGTCGATCCAATTTTTGCTAATATCGTGGCTCTTTTACTGTTTTTAGGTCCGATAGCTAAGTCTGCGCAAATTCCACTGCATGTATGGTTACCTGATGCAATGGAAGGCCCCACGCCCATATCAGCCTTGATACATGCCGCTACTATGGTAGCCGCAGGAATTTTTCTCGTAGCTCGAATCTTTGACCTCATTAATGCATTACCCTTGAGTATGAATGTTATCTCCCGGATAGGTGGAATAACAGCCTTGTTAGGATCCACACTTGCCTTTGCTCAAAGGGATCTTAAGAGGGGTTTAGCTTATTCAACTATGTCCCAACTAGGCTATATGGTGCTAGCTTTGGGTATTGGTGCTTATCGATCCGCTTTATTTCATCTGATTACGCATGCTTATTCAAAAGCTTTATTATTTCCTGGATCTGGTTCAGTTATTCATTCGATGGAAAAGATAGTTGGATACTCCCCTGCTAAAAGTTAGGATATTTTTTCCATGGGTGGTTTACGGAGATATATGCCAATTACCGGAACTACTTTTCTTTCAGGTACTCTTTCTCTATGTGGTATACCACCACTAGCTTGTCTTTGGTCGAAGGATGAAATTACTGCGGAGAGTTGGTTATTTTCGTCTTCCCTCGGATGGATAACTTCTATCACAGCCGGTTTCACAGCATCTTACATGTTTCGTATTTACCTTCTGACCTTCGAGGGAGTTTTTCGTGGTAATACTAGGCAAATCAAAAAAGCCCAATCCTCTAACCCCTATTCCTATCAAGATAATTTTTCCTTATGGGGAGATTTTCAAAAAGAATCAGATAGCTTCGAAGATACAAAGGCTTCTTCACGTTCAAGTGACTTCAAGGATGAGATAGATTCCTTTACTTTACATGGTCGTATTTTTCAGAAAAACCTTGAGACATCTCTCGATTACGACTTACTTTATCCCAAAGAGTCTACTTTTGGAATGCTACTGCCCCTCATAATCTTGGCGATACCTACTCTATTCGCAGGTTCTATCGGAATAATTTCTCTTACTAAAGATAGAAGTATAGATTTATTATCCCAATGGCTGATTCCACTTGTTATTTATGACCAACATCATGAAACTTTGACAGAGTTTCTACTAAAATCAATAGCTTCTTCAAGTTTTTCCTTTTTTGGAATTTTTATTTCTTATGTCATTTATGGTCCGAATTCGTTTTTTCAAAAAAGAACTTTTGATTTTTTAGAAAAAAATCAATTTAGAGCTAAATATTTCTTAGATTCGTTAAAAATTTTTGTTCGAAGTTGGTCATTAAATCGAGGTTTTATTGATCAAATCTATGACATTTACTTTGTCCGTAATTTAATTTATATAAGTAAGTCAATTACATTTTTTGATAGATGGTTTATTGATGGTCTTATAAATGGTACAGGGGTTCTAAGTTTATTTAGCGGAGAAGGTATAAAGTATGGAGGGGGCGGTAGGGTATCTTACTATCTTTTTGGATTAACAATCGGAGTTATACTATTATTAGTCTTAATAAATTTTTTATAGGAACTTCACAAAGCTCCAATTCCTATTCATATCTCCCGACTACCCCCCATGCTCCCTAT
>CAKZGI010000066.1 GCA_936914905.1 uncultured Trichormus sp.
CATTCCCAAAAAGATGGGCCATTGAAGCCCAATCTAGTTTTGGCCTTGAGCCGCACATCTGGCCATGCACAACTTTAAACCACTTGTTCCAAATCAACGGTTGTCTATCATGTTCTACAAAGCTTAAAGTTGATGGGCTGTCCAACCCCTTATGCATTTGTGTCCAAGCATTGCAAATCCCTCTAATAAAGCATTTTCCCTAGTATTAGGAATTTTCGCAACTGAATTTGTCAAGAAAAGCCATCTAATATTGTCTCGCCAACCACCTCCTATTTTGGGGACAAAATGTATAAATCTTTGATGCAGAAATTTACTCCAATGTCCTTGCCCATGGAAGCAAACTCCTGACATTAAATTTACCTAGCAAAGCTTGACACTGTTGCTGAGGATCAATGACACCTAAACCACCCTTTGAGATAGGAGCCTTTTGGAATCCATCTAAAACCTGGATCAGGGTTCCAAGGTGGAACCATCTCATCACTAACCCAAAAGCCTACCGATTTATGCCAATTGATCAAGGCCCTAGAGCCTTGACAAAACGTGGTTAATGCAATTTCTGCTTTTCTTAGATTGTCAATGTCGCCATGTAGGTAAAGGCTGGTATCATCGGCAAATTCAGTGTCAATCAAAGGATCCCCATTCGGAGGAATACCAATTCCAGTGAGCTGAACCTCTGCTGAAGACAGGTACATATGCATCACTTCAGAAAAAAACAGAAACAAGTATGGAGCAAAAGGACAACCCTGTCTTACAGAGCGAGACAATGGAAAGCGTTGGCCTTTTTTCCCATTTATCAGCACACTGCTATGGGCGGTTTTATATAAGGCACTAACACCGGTGATCCATTCTTTCGGAAATCCAAGGCGTAATAAAGTGCCATGTAAAAAATCCCAATCCACCCGGTCATAAGCCTTCTCAAAATCTAGTAAAATAATTGCCAAGCTTTCATGAGAGTGTCTTGCTGCTGCCATGGATTCCCAAAAGATAAACAAGTTGTCAAAAATGCTTCTTTCTCCTATGAAACCTGTTTGAGTCACATGGATCACCTCATTCAATATAGGTTGAAGCCTTAACGCTAAAGCCTTTGCAAATATCTTGTAAATTGTATTTAAGAGCGTTATAGGCCTCCATTGCTTGATATCTTCTAAATTCCTGTCCCCTTTAGGAATGAGAAATATCATTCCTTCAGAAATTGTTTCTGGCATCCGTCTTGTGAGAAAAATTTCTCGGAATGCCTCACTAATATCATCACCCATCAGGTCCCAATAGTGCCTATAAAAGCACGGGATAATTCCATCCGTGCCAGGACAACTGTAATTAGACAAGGCTTCTACAGCTTCTAATAGTTTGGCTTTGCTGAGGGGGTTTTTTAGTTCTCCCCTAACTGACCCAAGAATAATTTCCCGAACATGTTGCCAAATTCTGGCCCGACAGTCATTGTTACTCACCGTAGGAGGCTCTTGTGTGAACAAATTTTGGTAGTACCTGGTGGCAATTCCTCTCATCTCCGTCTCATCCGTAGTGATGGATCCATTCTCCCTTGATAATTGTTGCAATGAGTGCGAAACATTACGCGGTCCTTTAGCTTTGAAAAAATCACCATTTACCCTATCACCAAATTGCGTCCAACGTGAGGCTTGGCTATGAAATCTCAGGGCTGAGCGTTTGTCCTGAACCTGTTGCAGTTGTTTTCTAGCTTCCCCAAGTTTTTGTGCAGTCCATGTGCAATAAGGAAATCTCTCTTGGAGTTTCTGTAATGATTTCAAATTCCTTCGCAAAGCCAGCTCCTTTTCTTTGAGCTTTTCTTTGTCTTTTATTGCAATCTCTTGAAAAAAATTACTCAACGCTTCTATCCGCAGCGATAAAATGTGAGCAGGTCCATTTGCTGTGCCTTGAAAACTTAGCCATATTCGATGGACCTCTTCTGCCCACTTCTCATCCACAAGCATGGTCGCTGGTATTCTCACCTTTTCTTGCGATCTTTTCTTTGAACCAAAAAAGTTCATGATGACAGGAAAATGATCAGAAAAAGCTGAACCAGGCAATATCCCTAAGGAACCCCCTCTGTTAGCAAGGCTTTCTCCAATATAAAACCGATCCAACCTGGCCAGATTAGTCCCTCCTGTACGACGGTCAGATCTAGAAAAATTCAAGCTTCCCGGAAGTTTGCTAAAATTGCCCATCATCCATGGATCCCAAAGACGGTTATCCAATGATAAGCGTTCCCAAGCAGCCAGCTCTGCACCATGCACCGTGGTCTGACTACCTCCAATTCTATCCTCTATGTGTTCGAGCATATTGAAGTCACCTCCAATGCACCAACAATCAGCATCCAAAATAGTGCAATTCAGAGAATACCAAAACGTTGTCCAAATGGTAGTGTGATTGGGAGCATATATATTAGCAAAGCCGAGTTTTTCCCCCTTTATCTGCAAGATCACATATTGAGCCCGCCCAAGGATCAATATGCCAGTGCTTACTATGCAAGGTTTCCATTTCTGATGCACCACTATGCAAGTGCCACCTTGAGATGCATTCAGTCCAAAGCTTGGTGACCAAAAACATTCCCAGCTGCCTTGAAGTGGCATGCCAAACTCCACAATCCTAGACTCACAAAGATGATGTTCTTGAAGAAAAAGGATATCTACCATACCTCCAGTGAGACAGCTTTGAAGTTCTTGTCTAAATCTACCCTTGAAACTTGCAACGATGTCCGCCAAGTCCTTGCACATTCCAAGAAACTATCTTCATCAATAAAATGTGGAGCAAAAACTAAACATCAGACCTGCAATAATGCAGCATTAAGCACATCTATAATTTCTCCTGGCAAGAACTATATCAGCTCGATGAGAGCTTCCCAAAGTCTGAGTTCGTGTCTGCCGCTTAAGTGCCCGCAAATAGACTTTCTCTTGGGTGGACTGCGGCATAAACCGAGCCACCAGCTGCTTAGTAGAGCCACTCCCTGAGGAGAAGTGATAAGAGTCTTGTTCCATGACCATAGATTTTCCATCAAAACTAATCGTGGTATTTCTCTGTGCCAACTGAATATCCTTATCGTGTTCCCCTGAATGGGTCAGCTCTTCAATCACTGTAGTCTCAAGCTCCATAGCTCCTACCTCCTTGTTTGGCAAATGATCTGATATTTGCTCATCCCCACATTTCACCCCTTCCAATGTCAAGTCCCTATTATGGGTATGTGTTGTCATTCCGTCTTGGTCTCGCAAATCAGATAAAATCTGGAAAGAGTTTGATGTTGGGCATTTTACACCTTGCTCAATATTAGGTTTATTCTTAAACTTGCCCACCTTTGTCCAGCCCCCCATCTCCTCACTTACCCGCGCCTGAATGTTTTCATTGCTAATGATTGCAGAGTTAAGAGGGTTCTTTATATTCTGTTTCTTCTTGGGGCAGTCTTTAGCAAAATGGCATGCTTCTGTACATATAAAACAGTGTCCAGGCAAGCCTCCATAGACAATGTCTTGATCCCAAAAGCCACCATCTAAAGTAGGTAACCGTATCACCGGTGGCAAATTATTCACATCCGATACAAGAATATGTACGGAAGGAACACCCACAGCTTTAGAAACTTTCGATGCCATATTCTCCTTCGGAGGCTGAACAACACCGATTAGAGCGCCCATATCCTCCAGTAAGGGGAAATATTCAGCTAACAAACCAGGAAAACTAGCTGTGATCCGAAAAGCCCTTGGCATGTTCCTCGCTGCCTCATCTGGTTTAAAGCCAGGATGCCATTTCAGAAACAGCAAACGAGTACCCCTAACATCGAGCGGATTCGAGGTCAGCAAACGCTCAACACAATCAGGGGAGTCAAACTGCAGCAGATAGAAACCACGCCCCAAAAATTGAATGTCACTGATCCGCCCAGTCTGGATCTTTAGGCTTGCTTGAATCAAATCCCGCAGCTCACCCCGACTCGATCTCTTCCCTAAAACTCTGCAGGTTACTGCAACTGTCTGTAGGCGACCTACCTCTGCGCAGAGAGTGGCTTGGATGTCCTTCGTCAGAGGAAGTTCGACCCGATTCTCCCTATTAGATGCCGAGGGGGCTTCACAGGAGTCCCTCGTGGGCGTATGGGAAATGTATTTCTACATCCATATTTTCTTTTTGAAGTTTTAAACTCAAGATATTGAAATGCAAAGTATTTGCCGGCATGCATAAACAAGATTCCTCTCTTTTAAGTTCTCTTTCTTCCAT
>CAKZGI010000067.1 GCA_936914905.1 uncultured Trichormus sp.
CGTTTTTGCCAACAATTCTGTTAATATCTCGTCATACTCAATGCTCATTTCTAGCTTGAATCATTTGGCAACTTGATAGGCTTCGCATCTAGGCTGCTCTAATGGCTTCTTGCTATCTGGAACCAATTACCTTGTCTTATTTTTGTCAATTAAATCCATTTTGACCTCCATGTTCTTTCTTCATGTATTGACACTTGGTGTGGCTAGTGTTTTTGTATAGGTGCAAGGTTCACCAACATCTGTGTAGTTCACAAGATCCAAACTAGGAGAACTTTGTAGCTGGGTTGGTGCAGAGTCTTTTAGAGTTTCTTCAGTCAGATCATGTGTTTTGGTTGGTTTAATTGGTAGGTGGTTGCTATGTTATACATGGCTTCGGTCAACTTATGCCAACTTTTGTTCGATGTGGGAAAGGCCCTCTTCTTGAAGGTGTAACCTCCTTTGATCAATCAGTCATAGAGGTGTATTCAGACCTGCATCGTCATCTTGTTTCTCTAGAGGGTTCACATACCATGAGGTGGCATTGTTCTTCTTCAGTTGAGGTAGAGTTCCCATCATGTTGAATGATGGGGTTGAGTGGGTGAAGCTCACCGTATCATCAATATTCGAGCTGTTTGAAAATATGTTAGGTTCTTGTGATCACTATAGACCCGTCTTTAACTGGACGTGTCTTGGATGTCATTGCATGGCAATCAGTTCTATGCATTTGCCTTAATTTTATAATGACATCTTAATTTATTCAATATGAAAACTGTCCTCTTTCATATTCATGCTAATGTAAACCATATCGTTGAAAAAAATTGTTTAATGGGAACGTTATTGTATGGACTTTGGATCATTTGAGAAACTCTTTAAAGTTAATTATAAGGATCCATCTAAGGCTAATTACATTGTGGTGAAATTGACATGGATTCTCTTTTTCTTTAGCATGATCCTAGCTTAGTCAAGATAAAGAGGCATGAATGGATCAATTTGGTTATAGGCTATCTAATCATATAATACCTATTTGTCACTTCCCATGAAAAACAAAATTACTGCCGTGGGTATTAGCATTGGATAGTAGCAATGAATTAAGAGGAGTTCTGTCTTTCTAGGATGAGTGGACAAAGTTTGAGGTTTAAGGTTTACAAGGAATTCCATTTAGACCTTCTTTGCAAGTATCGAGGACGATGGTATTCATGACTTGTTCCGATGTTTTCAAACTAGTCTACTTTCTTGTTGGAGATTTTTATGTTCTTGGGTTAGAATCTCACTACTTTTGCGGCTATGCTCAACTCTTCATTCCATTACCTACATGAAGTTGCATATTAACAAAGTTGATATTGCATTCTTACACTTCTTTATGCATTAAGCAAGATTGCGGAATTCTTTCTAGCATCACCACCAAAAGAGAACAAGAAACAATTTCAAACTTCTAATCAGGACAGTGAAGTTATTAGAGAGTGATTGAAAGATTGGATGATTAGGCATCTAGATTGATACCACAAGAGGTCGTATTAAGCCTTATAAACAAAGACCTGGCTCCCAATTATCAACTTCACGTATGATTTACAAATAAATAGGTTAATAAATAGTTAAGGATTCATTTCGGATTTCGAATTTCGAATTTCGAATGAATGTTTGAATGAATGTACACAATACACTATCGTCAATATATTTCTAGCATGATTTAAGGTTAAAGATTTATTCTTGCACTCTGGTAGCACTTCATAATTTACTTTTTCTTTCTTTCCGGTAGTCCCAAGGCTTCTGAGGGTTCGGCATTCCCCAGAGTCCCAATCTCTTTGAGCGAGCTTCTTCTTCCCACTACCATACATGATAAAAAAATGGCATCTTTCTCCCTCTCTCTCTCTCATATAGATGCATACATGTATGGATGCATGTATTTATAAACAGATGCAATACAAAACAATCATTCCAGCTAACATCCTAAGAGTTCCTAAATCTTGGAAAAGCATTCTCATGTAGAAAATACTCATATGGCTGCGATTTCAAAGTGAGTTTGGGTTACCTAAACCATTTCATTTCATAGATTATTCAATTCAATAATGAGGTAGAAAACCTAAACATTCCACAATCTGAGACCAGAGATGCAGATATTAACCCATGTACCCAATTCCATGCATACACTAATCACCAATTTCTTGGTATTACACATCATCAAGTAGAGGTTCTTTGGAGAATATAGTAACATGAGAGGCTAAGGAAAATCTACCTTTGCGAGTTCTTCTCGTTTATCATATCCACTGTAGTGCCAGCATGCTCCATTCTTCAACAGAATCTCCTAAGAATGTACACGACATTGGAGAACATTACGAACAGTCAAAACCATCATGAAAAATAACAACCATAATGATTCTAGAATTACTGAAGAGAAGAATTTGATGGAGAAGAAGAGCTCTAACCTGTATGAATCCTTTCTTAGAATACACATCGGCTACAAGACGACCATACATATCCACATTGTATACAAGGATGCGTAATGGCTGATTTTCCACCAGCCTTTGAAGCATGGCTTTCGCTTCTGGGCCGAAGGGCATGCTACTCTCTGGTGCATCTATCCCTCTTCATCATCAATGCAAAGTTTTGTTTTCAGCCAAGTTTCAATCGCCAAAACCTCTTTCGAAAATCTACTTGCGTTTCAACAATGTCAATTACAAGTACTAACCTCAGCCTAATCTTATACTGATGCGCAATAAATCCCTTGGTGTTCTCCGGATCTAAGAGCCTAAAATCGAATGTTTGCTTAATCCAAGACATGTCCATAGCTGAAGTTATAAATAGTTTTTACTTTAGAGAGGAAAGGTAAAACCGTGACTTACTTGTACCCTGCTTTTTGGATCTCTTTCTGCAATGCTTTTGCAGTTCTATCATCATGCTGTTGTTGAGCTATCCGCCACTTCGATACTGCCTCCTGAACAGCTATTGGTACAGTTGCCAATTCTCTTGCATTACTTCTAACATCAACAAAGACAGTGAGTGTGTCTCCATCAGCAGCACTTTTACCCTCCGCCTTCTCATGATTACAACAGTTGAAAGAATAGAATGGTTATAGGTATGCATGTTATAAGCCTTAAAAAAAGGAATGTGTCGACGAATGCATGAAAGCATTCACTGCTGTAAGATAGTTTTGATTTGAAATCATACAGGAAGAGTGTGCAATTCATATTGTACTCCATGGGGCCAAATATGCTCTGTGTTGATCTTTTGTTGAGATGGAATTTCTAAATTTGAAGATGAGTACGATGATAAGCCATAGAAAGATAGAAGACCCTGCCGATAAACCATTCTCGCATATAAAAAATACGAGAAATAAACAGATGTACTAATGAATCATCATGATCCCATGAGTTACCTCAACATCGACTTTTTTATGGCCTCGGAGAGTTCGAATTATGAATTGAGAGATTTCATTTTCTTCAGTCGGAGGAGATGGGATCGATTTCCAAGCAACAAGCAGCTTATTGTACCTGATCCAGCCAGCCAGCAGTTAGTGCATAGCATATGGATGACATTTCACCATAGGATTAAATGCTCATTTCAACCGAAGAATACAAATGACTAAACTGATTTGAAAATCATGGTATGGAAGTTTAAATCACCAATCTTGATGATCGCGAAGGTGAAGTATCTTCAAACATACCAATTCTTCTGTGCTGCTTTAGAGGATTGAACATAGCCATCCAAGCCATCTGGTACCTTCACGTTTTAAATTGTTAAAAATTTAGTATTAAGCTACATGCATATGTATGTGTGTATGTATGTATGTATGCATATATGTATATAATTTCACAAATGTGATGTATGAATGCAATTTATGTGATGTTGTGCATAGAAATTGATGTTATGTTTATGCATATATGAAATTTATGTAATGTTGATGCATCCAATGGTGTGTGTATGCATGTATGTGTAAAGAAATCTAGTGATCTCCGTAAGCAATTCAATGCTCATTTACAGTACCTGGTCAGTTTGCTCAAAATGGGAGAGATGACGAGCAAAAGCTGCAATCTTCTCATTCGACCCACCATGATCACCGCTGCAGAGCTTCCTCACAATGCAACCCATCGTTGTTGTTTTCTTTTTTGTTCGGATCAGGAGATCTCAATGGTGCAAGAGTAGAAAGGGGGGATTGGTGCTTTTGATCACAAATTCGCTCCAAATCGTACGTTATGTTGGGTTCTTTAGAGAGGAGGAAACGTATAGCGCTCTGCGTGCGTT
>CAKZGI010000068.1 GCA_936914905.1 uncultured Trichormus sp.
GAATCCCGGCTGCAAGCAAACAGTCTGCAACAACGGAAGGAGCGCTTAAACGAAGCCAATAAGAAAGTAACGGAATTACTCTCGACGCTGAACGATCGGACCCAAAAGGCCGTAATGCACGTCAAGAAAATCGTAGAGAAATTCCGGAAGCAGACGGAGGAGGACATTGAAGAAGCGACGACTACGGCACTCCAAACCTGGTGTGCCCAGGCAGCGGAACTTCAAGTGTTGCGAGCAGATAAGGCGAATCGGGACATCAAAGGTTCCGGATTCTGGAAGCTGGACAAGGCCAACGCGGAAGCGGTTCAAGCGAACCTTACGGCGGACTTCCAGCGGATTGCGTACGCACACATTGAAGAAGTAAATAAGCTTCTAATAAAGCAGCGGGATTATGTGAGCGGGATTACGGAGGAAACGCTCAAAGTAGCGGAACCGTTACAACCGGCGGCCGAGGATAGTATCCTCCATATCCTCGAGGACGATGACGCGGAGGATCCGGCGGAATCCGGCTAAACTATTGTACATTGAATTTTTTCCGGTTGTAGGTTCGTACCGTGCGGAGCACTGTCCCACGGGCGTGCCATAGGTGTTAGCCGGACACCAGAGAGGTGTGAAAAGGAGCGTAGATAATAGTATTAGTAGGAAGACCAACGGTCGCAACGCCACGGCGGGGCAACTGAAACGTCACACTGGCCTATATAAGGCAGTGTGACGACATTGTAAAGGGAGTTCATTTTTGGAAGTAATATACACTGTGTTGTGCCCTATTGTGTCTGAGTAACTGTTGTCTGTCAGCGTGGGTAGTAGCGATAACGTGTGAACGATTGTCTAGTAACGTGTTATACGCAGGCTATAAGCGTAGGAAGCAACGGCGGAGGCATCCATACCGGTACACGACCTTTGGATAACGCTTAACGGGAGCTACGGTCCACGGCGGTTTAGCACGGTCCTCACGGGATATTCTTATCCTTAGACCGGGCATAACATAGATCCCCCTTCACGGTACCCTGACCCTCATTTTCGTTGGCTTCCCAAGGGAATGACAGTTCGATATTTGGGATGTCAGATTGGTGTGGAGCTTTCCCCTGAGCAACAAATAGCACCCTAACTCCTTACTATAACGAGGAAACTACTTAGCTGGAGCAATGCGCGATTGACCTTGGCAGGCCGAGTAGTGGTTGCAAACCAAGTGCTACTGGCTACAATGTGGTATACTTTATCCTGTTGGCTATTTTCAAAATCTTGTATTAACCAAGTCCAGAGGTTAATCAGGAACTTTCTTTGGACTGGGACCATTGATCATACATCCAGAGCAAAGGTGGCATGGTCTATCATAACCCTTCCTACCTCTTCTGGTGGCTTGGGTATAATAGACCCGGTGGCTCAAAGTAAGGCACTTTTGGCTAAGATGGTTGTACGAAGCTTGCAACCAGGGGAAGAGGTCTGGAAGACTCTAATGAAACGTAGGATGTCACTCTGCTCACCAGTAGTAGGTGGACCCTGGAAATCAGACATTCGTTGGATCTTCAACAAAGACATGAAACTTAAATGCTCTCTACAATGGGAAGACAAGTTTATCAATGGGATATGGCGGGCCTGGTCAGACATAAGAAAAGGCTTAGAGCTTAGACATTGCTCTTGCAAGGAAGAACTTCTACGCCAACCTCTTATTAGGAATCCACGACATACAGATACGGAAGGCTTCATGCTCGGGATTCGAACCAGATTGGCATGGGGAAGATTGGATGCGGGTCCAGGAAGTACTCTTCAAGAATGGACCAGGTTTACCCAATCCCCACAGGCTACTCAAGATTACTACTTGTCACAATTACGAGGAGGTCATACTATGGCTGGTTTAGTACAATAGTCCCTTACACAAACAACCTTTGGTGAACTAAGAGGTTTGCAAGGGAACTGGTTAGGGGGCTTTGACAAAGATGACCATCTGCAGTTTGTTCAAGGGATCTGTAACACAGGGGAAGCGGAATGGTATGTACCAAATGCAATTGGACAACTCAAACTGGCTCCAATATCAACCATCGAATTGCAAGGTGTTGAGCTCGCATGGCAAAGAGTACGAGTCATCGGATATGGAGGGAAAAGACAATGGATTCTTGATCCACCAGTTGAAAATATTGAACCATTTTGGCGGCTTTGGGTTCATGAAAATAGACCCCTTATCCGACTCCAGTGGGATCCATGCGAGTACGAATGGCAAGACCCATTCAGTGGTTCGGTCAATAGAAAGATCCCCTTTTATCAGTATTCGGTGAAGCTAGGAAGGAGAATTCTCGCCTCCCACAAACCCTCAATCCCCGCAGCGGCAACTCATTGGAAGCAGTTTGACCTATCAGACAATTTCCTTCGGGAAGCCTGGAAGAGACATCGTTCAACGGCAGTAGGAGCGTGGCTTGGTATAACAGGTCACAATTCTGGTTGTCAGCTTTGCGGCCATGCGATAGAGACTCAGTCCCATTGTTTTTGGGAATGTTCCCATGCATTACAAATATGGCACCGCATTCTTCGTGTTCTGGTGCATATGGGGGTACAAGGTTTACTCACCTGGGGTTCGGTGGTGTGGTCCTCACTCAAAACAGAAGCTCTTGTCTATGACAGTGACTATCAGAGTCGAGCCTTTTATCTTCAACAACATCGTCATTTAATGCTAACATTCCTACATCCATTTTCTCACCAAGAGGAAAAGGAGGACTATCTTCCCCTATGGGAAGTACTGAGCAGCACGACAATGTGGGTAATCTAGAAATATAGATGTGTTAACGTTTTCGGTAATAAAACAACTCCCCTAGTCGGAGCAATAAAAGAGATATGTTCTATCATCATCCAGTACACAGTTCCGCAGCATCAAGGGTCACTCGAATGCTATCCCAAATCTCACCAGCAACGGAGACAATACCCTTTCTACTCCTCCTTGGATGCATCTCGTGCGGTTTGGTATTACATTCCTCCATAGATGTGTTTCTTCTGCTTAAAGCACCGGCTTCGGACCCATCCCCCTAATGGAGATTTTCCGATAACTAATGGCAGAACATTTTCAGAAAAGAAGCGTAAACTCAAAAACTTAAGAAAATATCGTTTGAAAATAGAAAACTAATAAAATACGGAGAGAAAGGGGAAATTAAAGAGAAGTGAGAAAGCAGGGATAAAATGCAAATTTTTAAAAAGGAAAAATAAACCAAAGAATATACATGCAGTTTTTGGCTACTGATTGGCTGCGAAACCCTAAAATCGAAGAGCACACAGGTGGCGCCTGTGCATGCGGCCATGGCTCGGAAGCCCACCCATGCATTGCATGCATTCCCTCTACGATATCATCATCATCACCGCCACCATCACCATCAGAGGAAGAAGAAGAGGACGCCGAATTCCTCTGCTCCTATAAAACAAGATCAGAAGCCAAACCCTGTATAGTCGTCGAAGTCTCAGTGTCCCGGGTCAATCCGTCGCAAACAATCCATCCATCCATCCATCCATCCTCCCTACGAAATCAATGGCTTCTCAATCTGACGTATCTCACAAGACCCAGGAGGTGTCAGACTCGGCTTCGCACAAAGCTCGTGAGACCGCAGAGAGTGCAAAGGTATAATACGAACAACATACATACATGTTGTATGTATGTTATGCGTACATGATGGATGACATAGCATTGCATGGACAGTAGTAAGTAGTATCACTTGGATTTCGCCTACAAATCCTCTCCTCCATATCCAGAAGAAGAAGAAGAAGAAGAAGAAGAAGAACAGACCCATTGGTAGGCACTTACCAAATAAACCAATAAAGGGATAAAATGGCGCCAAGTGTAGTATCATAGACCTGTCAGGCCTCTTTTTGCAAATAAACTTAATTATGTAGAAGGATATATATAAAGGGTGATTTATAAAATATTATTGCCCCAACTGTTATCTTTTACTTCTTCTCTTCACTCTCCATCATTGTAACCTTTCTGGTGATTAATCCAAGCGTGTGGAGCATATGACTTTGATGTTATCATCTTAAAGCTTGTCTTTCCCTTCATCTATATGTAAGCTTGCATTACATAATTAAGTTACATGCGTAGGCTAATAGATTTGATGATTAGGAGTGATTCCGAGTTGAGGGGGTGATTAACACCAACTCATGAGTACATATACCTCATCATTCTTAGAAAGTTAGTATTGACTGATTGATAACTTTGGGCT
>CAKZGI010000069.1 GCA_936914905.1 uncultured Trichormus sp.
GCATTTCTTTTGTTGTTTTGTATACCTTTATTGTATGTGATTTCATTAATGGTAAATCTAACACCTAACTAATGGTTATCTTGTAGGTAGATATACGTACCTTCACATTCTAGAGGTACACTTACAAGGTTTGAATCCTGACATCTACAGTTATATCACCACTTATATTTAATGTTTGTATTTTTAATACTAGAACTAGCCCTTAGAGTCAACATGGTTACATATCGTCCGCCCCAACGGGCAACATGACAATGTTTATAGGAAATCGACTGATAGGAAATTTAGAAATATGGACAGGTTACGACAAAGTAAGGAAATTTCCAATAGGGCTAGAAAAGTTTGTTCAACATTGCACACTCACATTCAATTCCTTTCCTGTAATGTTTCTTGAATGTTACTAAGTCCATTGTGAATCTATCTCATTGTTCACAACCTGTTAAGAATAAATATTCAACATAACCAACTTCACCACAAGTATTAATTATGGAGATATGGAGATGTAAAATTGGAGTAAAACTTAACCAAGTCCTTGGAAAATCATAAGCATAATTGACACATCAATAAGTAATCCAATGGAACTAAGAATTTGATGCACTCGAGATAGATGAATCTACTGTTGGCTTAGAAGAATGACGAAATAAACAAGGCTCGAGTAAACAATAATGTGGCTGATACAAAATCATCTAAAACATTACGGTTTTATTTCAACTTTAATGTATACAATGAAATATGAAACGAGTAAGGTGATCAGTGGTAATAATGAACAGCAAAATGATGGGCTGGGTTGAAGGTTCATACTAATGCCAATAGTGGTGATGATCACATCGAACAATTAGGGTTGCATGAATGATTAAAATCCTTACATGAGAAGGGGAGGTGTACTAAGATTAGCAACGAGCTGATGAATGCATGCATCATGTACATGGCTTGATTGGTTACCTCTAAATCGAAGACATATATAATGCCATCATCCAGAATGATAAGCATCAGGTGAGCATCTCTTTGTAGAAATGCAAAAGGAGGGGTATATCTGGGAATTATTAAAAACCCTAATAAAAGGGTATTGTTTGGGTGATCGAGAAACAGAAGACAGACGGCAGCGGCATCAGCAGAGTTGAGACAGACAGCGACGACGACGATGCAACACGATGGCGACTCACAAGTCGTTGCTTACAATGCTCAAGGGAAGAAGAAAGGGAAGCACGACAAACCGAAGCCTTGGGATACTCCCGACATCGATCACTGGAAAATAGAGCCCTTTCAAGCTTCCTGGAACGCAGGGGGCCTCCTTGAAGAAAGCTCTTTCTGCACACTCTTCCCTCAATACAGAGGTAAACTCCCAACATCTCTTCTTCGTTTCATCCTATTCTATTGTTTCCAACATGCCTCGTTCCTCACTTCTCCTTTTCATGCCATCATGCCCCCCTTATTTCTCATCTACAAAATCTCAAAATGCACCTAGAAACGGATAGATATGGACTGGTTGAGTTATCTATCAGAGACTTATTTGACTGAATTGAACATTTTCAAATTTCTAGCATACATTTGTATTCATTCTAAAATGTTGGGTTTTTATCATAATTTTCTTATTTTGTTTTGCAGAGAAATACCTGGTTGAAGTCTGGCCTATCATCACAAATACATTAAAAGAACATGGATTGTCTACTTAATCTAGTAAGTAATGTTCAAAGTTAAAAATCTGGAGTGGATTCTCTTTGTTCAGCACTTTTGCTTATTAATGAGTGAAATGTGCAATTTTGAGAGTGAATTTTTATTTAATTTGAAGCACTCATTGAAGAAGCACAACTCTCTTTGTGTGTAAGAAACATAATTTGTAGCAAGACTCCCTTTCATTATCTGGAAAAGAGGACCACTTCTTTATATAATCTGCACTTTCACTTTATTTTATAATTCATGTGAACCTTATTCTTCTCTTTTTTAATCAATAACCCACCCTGATGTTAGATTAAGTACTAAATTTTCTGGTAGGCAAATGATAGCACCTTTATTTCATATTGAAAAAAGTTGGGTACCTTATATATATTAGAAAGAATGTCAATAGAGCAGAGAAGACTTCTTTTCTAGTCATTTTGAAATGAGGAGCCAGAGTTGTTTGGAGCATGTAGATGAAATGACTACACCAAGGATACTTTACATGATTCTCATATGCTTATGATAATCATTATAGTGACCACATGAGATGGAAATTTGTTTCTCATGTGGTTGATAATGAGCTTCACAAGTAGTTGAAATTGTGATGCTTACAATCTTAGATGACTGAGTGATTTATGTTTGGCTAGCTAGGTTGAAGGATCAATGACTGTGGCTACAACCCTTAAAACCCGTGACCCATACATAATTATTAAAGCACGGGATCTAATCAAGCTACTTTCACGAAGTGTGCCTGCTCCTCAGGTAATTTCTTATATGAATGCAAAGTACATATGTAAGCACTTGATGTTGTCAATGTAAATTACCACGAAGACTGATTGCTCTTTCAGGCCTTGAAAATACTGGATGATGAGATGCAATGTGACATTATAAAGATTGGTAATATCATAAGAAACAAGGTAAATCTGTGCTGTTATTAAGAAACAACTTCACGCTACACATGTTCTTTCTGTTTTTTGTAGCTGATACAAATTTGTGGAATGTTCCAGGAACGGTTTGTTAAAAGAAGACAGCGGCTTCTTGGCCCAAATGGAGCGACATTGAAGGTATTACCGTGTTTTTCTGAATTTCTGCTGCCAAATTTCTAATTGATGGACTACTTTTTCTTTTGTCAACATCCCTCTTTTCAATATTTGTTTTTCGATTGCAATAATGGTGAAAACATTTATTTATGTTGAATGTTGCGAGCTGATGTTATCTTATTTACATGAAATTTGCAGGCACTTGAGCTATTAACTGGCTGCTATTTGCTAGTACAGGTAATTTCCATTCAAATAAACGAGAATTGATAACTTTCATGTGCATCTTCTAGAAGTCAAAACTCTATATTTGCTTTAATTCTCCTCTTTTATGATCCAAGTAAATGTTTATGATCCTTTTTACACTTGTAGTGGTACACAAATTTACTTATTCTCATAACAGTAGGTATATACTGAACAAAAATAATTGGTCTATAAAAAATAATCATTTACATGTTTACTCATGGTTGCTGTCTCATCCACATTCTACTGTATATTAATTAAGATAATTTTAAAACAGACATGTAAGGTCTCACGTATCATGTCATCTTTGTTGTCACTGATAGAAAGTTGTATTCTTGTGCAGGGGAACACTGTTGCTGCTATGGGATCTTTTAAGGGCCTTAAAGTTGTGCGTCGAATAGTGGAGGACTGTATAAAAAATGTTCACCCTATATATCACATAAAGGTGAGCATGCAAGGAATTGATCAGTGTCCGATATACATCAAGTGATATGAAAATTTAATAATTTGCACTTTTCTGGAATAGGCACTTATGATCAAGAGAGAGCTTGCTAAGGATCCTGAACTTGCAAACCAAAACTGGGATCGATTTCTCCCCAAATTCAAGAAGTGAGGAAATTTTGTTGGAGGAATTATTTGTGTTCTCATTCACATAATAACTCATCTCCGACCTATGCACGCAGGAAAAACGTAAAGCAAAAGAAACCCTCCCAAAAAGAAAAGAAAGCCTACACACCTTTCCCTCCACCACAACAGCCTAGCAAGGTATACCTTATGAGCTTGAACATGAACTAGATTAGGTATAGTTTATGCTTGTAGATAATCCTGTTACAGGTATAGTTTACAGGAATTCATGAACAACTAATAGCTTCGTGATTAATTTTGTAGGTTGATTTGCAACTAGAGAGTGGTGAGTATTTCCTCAGTGCAGAAAGAAAAGCTGCAAAAAAATGGCAAGAGAAACAAGCGAAGCAGAGTGAGAAAGCTGTTGAGAATAAAAGAAAGCGAGAGGCTGCTTTCTTTCCTCCTAAGGTGAAAACTATTCTGTCTCCATGTATGAGAATCTGAGATGATCCCTAGTGTTTTGCCTTTGTTGGCAGTAAATTTCCCTTGTTTTTTGTACTTAGAGCAGCGCAGAGCATTGTTGCAGCTTTCTTGAACTTATATTTATGGTGTTACTTCACATAGGAGTCAAAGAAACAAAGTAAAGCTGATGGTGTAGATGCGGAATCGTGCAATAAAGAATCTCAAAACACCAAGAATCTCGCTCTAAAGCTAAAGGTAACATTCATCTTCTAGTCTCCTGTGTAAGTTAAATTGTGCCTAGTTCAAATGGAAGGCAGCAGCTCGGATTGCTTATTGACAAGCCAGCTCATGATGTTTCAGGGTAAAGTTGAAGGTATGAAGCAGGCCTTGCCTGAAAAGACACTTGATGTAGAGTCGTATGTGGCGAACCCGAAAAGAAGAAAAACAGATGGCTCATCGAGAACTATTTAAGAGGCACAATCACCTCTAAGAATGTGTAACAGCGGGAGGCATTGGTAGTGCAGGAAGCATTGCACAATCATTCCTAATATTTTGAGGTGCAAGATGGCCAAATGTTAGTTCAATGAACATACTAAGCATCATGGTACAAAATAGGGAATACTTTTGTGTTATAATTGCTTTCCAGAGTTTTTGTGAGGATGATGTAGTTCACTAAGCGTTTCAATTCAAGGTTGTGTTGGTTAACTGATTCGTAGATTCAGAAATACTAGAGCAATGATTGGCGTAAGGTTTCATTGGTCAGAGGGTTGTATATGTTTCTAATACTATATTCTAAAATAGGCCATGCTCCAAATAATCTAGAGACTAGGGTGAACTTAGCACTGTAGTTGATTGTGCCTACTTTTTCATTAACACTATCTATCATAGCTTCATGTACCCTCAGTTATCTACTTTGTACACCATGTCTGGGCACTTTATTTACTCTACCAAATCTGCAACAAAAACAAATTATACTACACATAGCAAAAGCAGAGGCATGATTATGTTGCAAAAATGAAGTATAAGTTGATGGGTGAAAAGTAACCAAAGTAAAAAAACTTCAGGATTTGCCAAAAAAACCAAAGATTATGTTAAAATCCTTAGTGTTGTCATTTGTAATTGGGTATGTAGAAGGGCTTATAAGGTAAATGTCTTGTTTGAGGTTGTTTTATATGTCATTGTGGGAAATATATTGTGTGTATATATAGTCAACCTTTGTCGGATCCATCTCTTTGTTAGTGACGAAGTATGATGCCCTACCAAGAGACTGGTGCAACATTGGGCTACAAACATCCTTAGTGAACTCGACTCTCTTGGTGTGCATGTAGAGTGTGTCACCGATGAGTACTTCCTGTACCGGTAGTGCTCACAAAATTGGTGGTTGAAGGAGACTTTCGAAATGGAGAGTCTATCCTGCGAATGAAAAAGCCGGTACGGATGCCAGCTTCATCAAGTTGTCCCATCGAGATCAGCGATCATCATAGGTCGGGGACGTGGCGCACATCATGTAGAACTAACGTAGAGCCTCCAGGGAGACTCGGTTCT
>CAKZGI010000070.1 GCA_936914905.1 uncultured Trichormus sp.
TGGTGTATAGATATTATTGGCACTCTTACACCTTATTTAATCCACTTTCCTTAGTAATTAAGATTATTCGAAGAATTCGGGGATCTGGGTATCAACTAACTAACAAACAACAACCGACTTCTTACTGTAATACTCGTTTTGAGCATAAACACTAATTACAGTGTCACCAACTACGGAAAATCTTCCTTACTGCTCACTTTTAGCTTTTAGAGAACTGCAAATTAGGATATTTACTACTAATTTCATCAGCAGTCATCCCTTGAGCAGAAATTTCACCAGGTAACAAACCAGTTTCACTAATGTAAAATCCTAAAGGAGAAATCTCTTCTCGATAAACTTTTTCTGTGTAATACTCCAACTAATTTTTTGCAGTTGTCATAGAGTTGATTATTTCCTGTTTATTTACAGGTGTACTAGCGTGTTTTGTCTGTAATAATAAAGACAGACTTCCTGCACCAACTAAAGTCAAAATTTCCGCAAATTTACCATTTGCTTATAGTCCCAAGAAAGCATCAAAACTTCCTTTCATCAAATCATCAGCTTTTGTAGTTTTCGTTCTCGAAGATAAGGTTTTAGGACGAAAAGCTATATTTTCGTCTAGCCCCATTTTAAAAGTTGTTTTCCTGAAAATTACCCCAGGTTCCGAATCATAAACCTCATATCTTTTATGGAGAAAATGATTAGTAGGAGATAGCTTACTCAAATTGAGGATATTTTTACCACAAATATCAATTTGATAACTTACCCCTGAATCAAATTTACCATCAGATAGAGCTACTTTTAAGTCTGTATATTCATTTGTCGTAGGAAAATTCACATACAGATTTTTAGAAAGATCATGTTGTTTCAATTATTCTATTTGGGGGGTAATAAATATACCCGATGCTTCCCGTAAATGACCAGCGAGAATACTAGATAAAATTTTGATTTCCGCAAGCTGAGTAAATAAACCATCAATACTGCTTTAATTCCCCTCAAAAGTAACTAAAGGCAAATCTTCTAACTGAATCGTTATTCTTCTTAAAAATCAAAGTATCCTCCATCAATAATACCAACAGCTTTTAGGTCTTCAAAGGCTTTTTTACTGCTGATTTTCACTTTTAAAACCTTGATATTCATTTCTCCATCACTAACAATAGTGTAATTATTGAAAGTTGTTAAATCATTGAATAACACACCAGCAACTTCAGTAATGAGTGTTTTATCTTCTGATTTTACCAACTTGATTTTCTGCTGGATCAGCAGACTAACATTAGCCGTATTCCGGTTAATATCAAAAGTCCCCATCTGTACATAATAACCTGGTTCAATATACTCTATTTCTAACCAAGGTTTAATTAACTACCGATTTTCTCCCCGCACACCATTAACACGCTTGACGCCTTTTCCTTAGTAAGTTGCTTGCATATATTTGAGCTTAATAATAATATGTTGACGACGTTGTGACAAAATAGACATTTTGTCACAAAATATCTATCAGTGCCGAAAAAATATCTATTAGTGCCGAAACTGAAATTTTTTCATTCACTTTTACATGATCTAATATTTCATTTTTATCTAAGACATGAGGATAAAAGATCGCAATTTCTAAATCTTGAGTAAATTTAGCAATGTCTTTATCTGTTAAAGCCTTCGTGTATCTTGCTGTTAAAGGGGCGTTCAAGGTACTCGCAAGCGCATATTTAGCAGTATTGAGATTTCCTTCTGCTAAATTAGCCTTAGCAAAGATATAGACAGATTGATCATTTTGAACAATAGGAACATCTGTTAATTGAGTATAAGCCTCTTTGGTAATTTGCTGATATTTATAGAGATATGACTCATCTTCTGGTTTCAAACCAAAAGTTTTCAAAGTTTGATCTGTACGATTAATTTTCCTAGCAGTGGGGTAGAAAAACACCTGATAACTGTAGTCACTAGCTAAAGGTTCTTCTATGATTATTCCTATCGCTTCTTTTAACAAATTTCCCGTGTTATAAAGAGCATCATAGACTTATTTAATATTGCCAGGTTGCAAACAAACGCTAGACACAGAATTAGCGATTTTGGCTAGGAATTTAAAATCAGAATAGGGAGAATACGCAATAGTGTTGAGGTAAGGATTTAGGTCTAAGCTAGAGGGATTAAAGAAGGTATCTGTAAAGCAGAGTTAACCATCCCTTTGATAGGTTGGTCAAAAAACTCAATTAG
>CAKZGI010000071.1 GCA_936914905.1 uncultured Trichormus sp.
TGGATGATTACTTCTTCATACCCTTTGAACTGCGCGTCTGCTGGCAGTAATTCTTAGGGATATTCTACTATTTCTTCTCTGTCTATTTTAATCGAAGCCTTCTTACTGCCTTTCTTGTCCTTTTTTGGCAATGGATTCTTCTGCAATTCCTTTTCGCTCAATGCTTTGCAACAACTCTGTTTGTGATAAGTCTTTTGCCAAAATTTTTTGCGTCATGTCTCATATTTTATGATGCCCTGTGTCCCACGCTCAAGTTTTCCTTTTTTTCTCTCACCCCTACTTATTGAGCCGATGCATTTTTAGTCACTATTGGTCTATCTATAGCTTGTTGAATAAGGGCTATAAGTGTACGGGATTTTATCTTTAATTTTAGTTTATTTAATAAGATTGCTATGTCAATAGAACCATAAAAGTTTTCAATGCCCGCAGGAAATATACCAGTATCAGATGCACATTTATCACTAACAAATCTTCTGATTTCATATATACTAAGTATTAGCTGATTTATGAGGAACGCATTCTGGAAATATTCGAGATAAAATCTCATTGAGTGCATACAAAACAATTCGAGCACGGACAGTTGGAATAGCTAAAACTCTTGATTCTTTACCTCTTCCTTTAGATTGGAGTAGTTCTAGATAGGGTGAGAATATATATTCTCCTTTTAAACACTTTTTATTAATTACTTTTAACTGAAACTTGGCTTGTTTGCTAAATTGTACTCCACTCAGTCGGTCAATGCCTTTAGTTAGACTAGATTTAAACTTATCATTATAGATATTTATCAGTGATTTATTCGTAAAGTATAATTTGAGTAACTGATAGGGTGTGTAGGACAAATTGCTCATCATATAAACGTAAGTATAGCTTTGAAACGACGTTAATTATACTTTTAACATATGGGCTAATATAAGTGCCATCATCCCATCCCAACAACCCAGCCCCGAATTACCCAACTAGAGTAAAATTAACATCCAACCCCAAATTGCATCTATAGCCCATGTATTGTGACTACCTGGTACAAATCCTCACTGCCCGCGTCTATGATGTAGCCCAGGAAACACCACTGGAATATGCCCCCAACCTCTCGAACCGCATCAATAACAAACTGCTGCTGAAGCGGGAAGATATGCAATCTGTCTTCTCGTTCAAGCTGCGGGGTGCATATAACAAAATGGTCAACTTGCCACCAGATTTACTAAAACAAGGTGTGATTGCTGCTTCTGCGGGAAATCATGCCCAAGGTGTGGCCTTGGCTGCCCGTCGTTTGGGAACAAAGGCAATCATCGTTATGCCGATGATTACGCCCCACGTAAAAATCAATGCAGTCAAAACACGGGGAGGAGAAGTTATACTACATGGCTATAACTATGATGATGCTTACGCCCACGCCCGGCAATTAGAAGCAGAAAAAGGGTTAACCTTTATACATCCATTTGATGATCCTGACGTTATTGCTGGCCAGGGAACAATCGGCATGGAAATACTCCGACAATATCAGCAACCTATCCATGCAATATTTGTGGCTATTGGAGGTGGGGGTTTAATTTCCGGGATTGCGGCTTATGTGAAACGGTTGCGTCCCGAAATCAAAATTATCGGTGTCGAACCTGTCGATGCTGATGCTATGTGTCAATCTATTAAGGCTGGTCATCGGGTGCGGTTGTCTCAGGTGGGTTTATTTGCTGATGGGGTAGCGGTGCGGGAAGTGGGGGAAGAAACCTTCCGGTTGTGTCAGCAATATGTGGATGAAATTATTTTGGTGGATACGGATGCTACCTGTGCAGCGATAAAAGATGTGTTTGAAGATACCCGTTCTATTTTAGAACCTGCTGGAGCATTAGCGATCGCAGCTGCTAAAGCCTACGCGGAGCGAGAACAAATCCAAGAACAAACCCTGATTGCTGTGGCTTGCGGTGCTAACATGAACTTTGACCGCTTGCGTTTCGTGGCAGAACGGGCAGAATTTGGGGAACGTCGAGAAGCCATTTTTGCTGTGAATATTCCGGAGAAACCAGGCAGTTTGTGCCAGTTTTGTGAATGTTTAGGCGATCGCAATTTAACAGAATTTAACTATCGCATTGCTGACAATAAAGAAGCCCATATATTTGTCGGAGTACAAATTGAAAACCGCGCCGACGCAGCTAAAATAGTTGATAAATTTGAAGCTAGTTGTTTAAAAGCAATTGATTTAACCGATGATGAATTAACAAAATTGCACCTGCGGCACATGGTTGGTGGACATTCTAACCTTGCTCAAAATGAATTATTATATCGGTTTGAATTTCTTGAACGTCCTGGTGCATTAATGAAGTTTGTCGGTTCTATGTCTCCCAACTGGAATATTAGCTTATTTCACTATCGCAACAACGGCGCAGACTATGGGCGGATTTTAGTCGGAATGCAAGTACCACCCCATGAAATGGAAGAATGGCAAATATTTCTTGATTCCTTGGGTTATCACTATTGGGATGAAAGCCAAAATACCGCGTATAAGTTGTTTTTAGGTTAATAGGATGTATAATCAATGACGTAATTTTTTCTATACACCCTTTAACTCCTTAGAAATGACCTGTTATATTGTCAAGGACAATTAATCAGTCTGCCTAATGCTAATACCTAAACTATGTATTAGGGCAACTGGGAGCGGAGGAAGCTTATTTGGGGCGAATCTTGATAGATTTCGGAATTTGAAATCCAAAATCCAGACAAGAAGAACATCTCTCAGTTCTAGCCGGTCAGCTAACTTAGTCGGCATTGAGAGGAGACTGAAGTAGCAACATTATTACAAGTAATGTCCTGTCCTCGTGAGTATCCTTGGCTGGTAACTTTGCGCTTCGTTTTACCTGGCCTCAACCTTTGAGATGATGATAATCATACCTTCAATTCTAGCGTCTGCGGCAGGATAGTTGCCTTGAGGTGAAACTCAACTATGTTCCAGACTACACAAAATCGGGTTGCGCTTATTTCCGTGGATGGTGATCCATCTGCAAAAATTGGTCAAGAGGAAGCTAGGGGTCAGAATGTTTATGTGCATCAAGTAGGTATGGCTTTGGCTGAACAGGGTTGGCAAGTGGATATGTTCACTCATCGCTGTTGTCCGAGACAGACAACAATAGTACCCCATCATCCCAACTGTCGCACCAGTCGGTTAAACACTGGGCCTGCAGAGTTTATCGGGCGAGATCATTTGTTTGACTATCTACTAGAATTTGTAGCGGAATTTCAAAAATTCCAACAGCAGCAAGGATTATACTATCCCATAGTGCATACCAACTACTGGTTATCTGCTTGGGTGGGTATGGAACTGAAAAAACGTCAACCACTGTCAAGTGTATACTTACTACTCTCTAGGGGCAGTTAAATATAGACGTGTGGATCATATTCCCGTGATTGCTATCCAAAAGTTAGCACTGGAAAAAGCTTGTTTGGAAACAGTAGACCGTGTGGTTGCTACCAGTCCCCAGGAATAGAAGCACCTGCGAATACTAGTTTCTCACAAGGGACGGACAGAAATGATTCCCTGTGGTACTGATCTTCAGAAATTTGGTGGACTTCCCAGGTTAGAGGCTAGGGAAAAGCTAGGAATTGCCCCTGATGCCAAAATGGTTTTTTATGTTGGGCGTTTTGATCAGCGTAAAGGAATTGAAACTCTGGTAAAAGCCGTTTCCCAGTCCACGTTTAGAGGTGAGGAAAAGCTGAAACTAGTAATTGGCGGTGGTAGTTGTCCTGGTTACATTGACGGCATGGAACGCGATCGCATTACCACCATTGTTGCAGAACGTAGGACTGGAAGATATAACCATCTTTCCCGGTCGCCTAGATCATAGCGTCCTCCCTTACTATTACACTGCTGCTGATGTATGCGTTGTTCTTAGTCACTACGAACCCTTTGGTTTAGTGGCTATTGAAGCAATGGCTAGTCAGACTCCCGTTGTTGCTAGTGATGTCGGTGGGTTGCAATTTACAGTTGTACCAGAAGTTACAGGTTGACTCGCTCCTCCCAAAAACGACATAGCTTTTGCAGCAGCTATTGACCGCATACTTGCTAATCTATCTTGGCGTGACGAGTTAGGTCTAGCTGGACGCGGACGTGTAGAAATTGGTTTTAGCTGGAATAGTGTGGTTTCTCGACTATCTCAGCTTTATCTGCGGCTGATGATGCAAGCAGCAGAACAATATCAAAACCAAACTCAGATTTTTGCGGCTTAACAAGATTTAATCCCCTCACCCCCTATTTACAGCTACCGTGTACACACAAGTCCTATCTGTCTTTGTTTGAGCCTATTTCGCCCCCTAAATCCCCCGATTATGGGGGACTTTGAAAATTCTTTTCCTCCGAGAATTGGGGGTTAGGGGCCGGTTCCGTGAGGGCTTGGCTCAAATTGAAGACTTAATCATAGGACTTACGCAAGTGTCACAATCAACTCTCTTCTAGGGTGCGTCAGACCTAATAAATTGCTTAATATCAACAGATTTTCGGCATCTGACGCACCGTAATGATATGCTAGTTGCGTCAGTCCGGAATCACTGTGACAAGTTAGCACTTCGTAAACTGAGAATTGATAGATAAGTACCTGAGCAAAATTAATTGCACATTTTTTTAAAACCAGAAATCTCTGTATTTTTTTGTTTTTTCTGTTCCCTCTCCTAAATATGCAGTTTATTTTGCACGACTAAGTAGGTAGACACAAATAAACATAACTATGTAACAGAATGTAAATTACTTGAAACCCTTGGGATTCCTTGATTCCCCTTTGCTGGATTCGCCATGACATAGTTATAAATTTTTCCGCTCACCTACTTACTTAACAATTTAAATTTAAAATCCATTATGATAATTGCTTTTAGTTTACTCTAAATATAGTTTTCATAGTGGATTATGAAATTCCTTCTTATGGTATATACATAGATTAAAAAATATCTTCACTTTAGTTAGATATTAATAATTTTTTACTTAGCTAAAATTAGCTAATGATAAGAACAGCGAAAATTTATGGCTATACTGTACTTATTATACTAAGTGACACTATTCAAATCATATTGCCCACCTATATTTGGATGACAAAAGCATGAAAATTCCTCCAGAAATCACCTATTCTAATCTAGAAAAATCAGAAGCAATTGATTATTTAGTGCATGAAAAGATAGCCAAATTAGAGCATATTTGTAACTACATCAATAGCTGTCATATTGCTATTGAAAAAATACATGACCGACCTCGGGCTGGTTCTCCTTATCGAGTCAGAATTGATCTCACAGTTCCCCCTAGTCATCAACTGGTAGCAGAAAAAAATCCCGGTGAAGATATTCAATATGAGCCACTAGAAGCGGTAATCAGAGAAACCTTTCATACCATGCGTCATCAGTTGACTAAAATTACTCAACTTCAACGTGCTAGTGAGCAAGCTAACAGATATCCAGAAGCGCAAGAAACTACAGCTTTTGTAACTAAGTTATTTCGAGAAAATAGCTATGGTTTCTTAAAAACTTTAGATGGTCGAGAAATATACTTCCACCACAATAGCATTTTACATAATGACTTTAATCGTTTAGAAATTGGGACTGGTGTGGATTTTTCTCTAGAACAAGGTGAAGAAGGACCCCGAGCAAGCACCCTAAAAATAGTTGACAAACCTGGTATACGTGCTGGTAAATCCTCAGAAACTCTGATTGAACTGCCCTTAGATTGGCAGGAATAGGTGCATGAATACACAAACTGATGAATTGAAAAAAACTGCATCTCAATTGCTGGCTGCAATGCTATCTAATCCCCATATTTACCCCCAACTTAGTGATGCAGGAGGGTATGGAAATATGGAACAGCAATTAATTATTGCCTCTGTAGAAATGGCAGAAAGCTTAATTCAGCATATGGAAAAAGCTGATCCCCAAAGTGAACGGCAAGTAATGCCAAATAAAAAAGAATAAAAAATAAAAGTTTGTAGTCAGTGCTTTCGTGCCAACTACAAACTACAAAAATTATTGCTTCTGTCTTCCTCATTTTCTACCACTTCCTGTGAGATTATCTTGAATAGAACGAGCTAAACGTAAATGTTCTTGCAAAATAGGCAGATTTTTTGCTGCCCAATTTTTCAAATCCTCATCATCACCTTGTTGAGATTGACGACGATATAAAGCAATATCTTTGTTATGATCTGCTACCATCTGCTGGATGTATGCTTTATCAAAATCAGCACCAGACAAGTTTTCTAAATTGGTTTTTATTCTTTTATTTTCTTTACCAATATCTGAAGGAAAAGTAGCACCTTTTTGATGAGCCAAGTCTTGAAGTTCTTGATTTAATCGCGTATGGTCTGTGACCATAATTCGTCCAAATTGTTTCACTTCATTACTTTCAGCCTTTTGTTCTGATAATCGTCCTAATTCAATCTCAGCTAAATTCCCCTGAGCAACTTTATTTATAAATTTTTGTTGTCTTTGCCTCACATTATTTCGAGTCAATTGAATGGGTATTAAATTTGGCTGAGATAAAGCAGTTTTGTGTCCATAAGTAATAGTAAATATGCTGGCTGTTAACAGAACTGCCATGACCATTGGTTGTTTTTTCATGGTTCAATTTTCCAATAATTACCCTATACAAATCATCAAAAATCCAATAACAGATCCAAAGGATTTATCTTGAATTTTGTTCGTTTAGCGTCTCCGAAGGAGATATTCTGAATTCAAATTAACGGTGTGCGACTTCTAAGAAATTAATTATTTGTGATCTAGAACTAGATGGACTATCCCAATAATCTGCTTTATTAATATTCACTTTCAGCAAAGCCAGATTAGCTTCATCTAGTCCTTGAGGGAACCAAGTTTGTAATTTCGGTTGCCATTTTTCTTGTAATTCATTTCTATCTCGTACCAGTTCTGCTGTACCTAAGATAGAAATGTATCGCTGTTTATCAGGTGAAGATAAGCTTATATTCACCTGTTGACGACGTTCAATTTCAAATACTTTATGGGAATCAGCAGAGGTAAAAAACCAAAGTTTACCATCAGCATCAATATCACTAAAGATAGACATGGGACGACTATGCAAACTACCATCATCATCGACTGTGGTTAACATTGCATATTCAATGTCTGTAATCAGTGTACGTAACTGATCAATTTGTTGACTACGGTCTTTTGAGTTTGTCATTGAGCTATTTAAAGTAAATAAGGGTTGAGGAGAAAAACCAGATTTATTGGTTATTAACTATCTTTTTTAATATGAATATTTTTAGATTAGTATTACATGAATCTAAAGGTATAATTCCTCAATAAATCACCTGGATGGTATATAACCAAAGAAATATTTTTATAGCCATAAGATTCATTTTGGTTATTGGTGACTAAATAATTCTGTAACTTGAGGCTGAGGGAAAGAGATTATTGTTTAATTATAGTTATAAATGGAGTAGATTTTGTGATGATAATGGAGATTAAAAATGGCATCTACATTCGACACAATTTTTGAAGGTTTGACAGCAATAGTTTTTTCACCACTAATTTTACCTATTGCATCAGCAGTGAAACAACCTATAGTTCAAAATACTATTAAAGATAGTATTATTTTGTCTGAAAGGTTTAAGGATGCAGTTGTAGAAATAGGGGAAGTATTTGAAAAAGCAACAGCTGATGCTAGAAAAGAAAAATCAGATGGTCTTAGCTCTAGAACTTACCCAAATCATGTCACAAATGGTAAGTCAGAAGTAGCTCAAGATTTCATCAATCTAATATCTGATATAAATGCCGATGTGGCGAGAATGACAAGTGGTGTTGCTGATTTACGGGTGATATTACCTCTAGGAATTGCTTTACTTTCCGTTAGACAACTGTTCAGAAAAGGACTAGAACTGGATCAAATGCCTTGGTATATACTAGCTTGGTATGCTTTTGATATTTTTACAAGACTCAATTATGAGGATGAAGAGCACGAACTTATCAATTAATACTGTTTCCATAGAATTTCAGGAGCAACAGAGTAGTGATTCAACCAATACATGCGAGTATCAAGGGGAGAACTAGATTTAAAATTAAGGAACTTTATCGTTCACCATCTTTGAAAAATTATTTAGAGCGATCAATTGTAAATTTCGCGGAGATAAAATATGTTTCTGCTAATATATTAACTAGCAACATCTTAGTTATTTTTGATCAGGATATTAGCTCTAAAGAAATTGGATTTTTAATTCAAAAGGTCTTATTTGACTACCAAGATAAGTCGGGTTTCAATCATGGTAATAAATTAGTAAAAACTGCCAAAACTAAAGTATATCAACAACTTACTGTCAAGCACCAGCAAAAAACCAAAGACTGGTATTTGATGGCAGTAGAAGAAGTTTTAACATCATTAAATACTTCAAATATCTCAGGATTATCCAATGAAACAGCTACTAATAACCTCAAAAAATATGGAAAGAATGTGTTATCAACAACAGTGAAACGTTCTGAAGTATCTATGTTGCTGGATCAGTTTAAATCATTACCAGTTGTTTTACTAGTTATTGCATCTGGTATTTCTATTGCTACTGGGGGAATGATTGATGCTGTAGTAATTTTGGGTGTAGTTAGTTTAAATGCTGCAATTGGTTACGTTACAGAAAGTCAGTCAGAACGCATTATTAATTCTCTAAAAAATCGGGCTGAACAATCAACTCTGGTAATTAGAGATAGCTATCAAACAGAAATACCCACAGAAGATGTAGTTATAGGAGATATTTTAGTTCTTAACCCCGGTAGTTATATTGCCGCAGATGCCCGCATTATTACAACAGATAATCTAAATATTGATGAATCTGCTTTAACTGGAGAGAGTCTTCCTATAACTAAAATAAGTACATCTTTAAATGGTGAAAATGTACCTTTAGCAGATCGTTTAAATATGATTTACAAAGGCACATTAGTTATCAATGGAAGGGGATTAGCAGTAGTAGTTGCTACAGGCAACTTTACCGAAATGGGCAAAATTCAGCAATTAGTTGGTGAAGCAACAACAATCCGAACTCCCCTTTCTAAACAGTTAGATCAAGTAGGTAGTCAAATAGTTTTTATTGGCATGGGATTATGTGGTTTAGTCTTCACTTTGGGAATGTTACGAGGATATGGTTTATTACCAATGTTGCAATCTTCCATATCCTTAGCAGTCGCAGCAGTTCCCGAAGGTTTACCAACAATTGCCATCACTACCCTAGCTTTAGGCATTCGTGATATGCGAAAAAATCACGTTCTTGTCCGCAGTTTAAATGCAGTAGAAGCGTTAGGTTCGGTACAGACTATTTGTTTAGATAAAACCGGGACACTCACAGAAAATAAAATGTCGGTAGTAGAAATTCTCACTGACAGTAAACACATTCAAGTAACTAATGGTAACTTTATTGATGGTGAAGAAACGATTAATCCCTATAGCTACAATGAATTATTAAAATTAATTCATGTTTCAGTTCTTTGTAATGAAAGTGAAGTTAGTAAACAAAATGACGAGTATGTAGTTAGAGGTTCAGCAACAGAAAATGCCTTGATTTACACTGCAATTAGCGCGGGGGTAGATGTTATTACATTGAAAGGAAAATATCCCTCATTACAAACTAATTTGCGTTCGGAAAATCGCAACCTGATGAGTACAACTCACTCAACACATAATTGTCACCAGATGGTTGCTGTTAAAGGAAATCCTGCGGAAGTCTTGCAAATCTGCCACAAATGGATGAAAAGCGGGCAAATAGTACCTTTAACCATAGAAGGTCGGCAGAAAATGGAGATAGAAAATGATCGCATGGCAGGAAAAGCTTTGCGAGTTTTAGGGATAGCTTATGGTTATATTGAGGAAGGTGACAACAGCAATAATCATCATGAATCAGATTTAATTTGGTTGGGTTTAGTAGGGATGGCAGATCCTCTGAGAACAGGTGCAAAAAAATTAATTGCAGACTTCCACCAAGCGGGAATAGATACGGTAATGATTACCGGAGATCAAAGTCCTACAGCTTATGCGATCGCTAAAGAGTTAGAATTAAATAGACATACCCAATTAGAAATTCTCGACTCCAACAACCTCAATAATCTCACCCCCGAAGCATTAGCAGCACTCAGCGAGAAAGTAGACGTTTTTGCCCGTATCAGTCCCAGTAATAAATTACAAATAGTTCAAGCATTGCAGACATCCGGTAAAGTCGTCTCCATGACCGGTGATGGCATTAACGACGCACCAGCATTAAAAGCTGCCCAAATCGGTGTGGCAATGGGTAAAGAAGGGACTGATGTTGCCCGTGAAGTGGCAGATATTGTCTTAGAAGATGACAGATTAGAAACAATGATGATTGCTATCAGCCGAGGTAGAACAATTTATAACAACATCAGAAAATCGGTTCATTTTCTCCTAGCTACAAATCTCAGCGAAATCATGGTTATGATAACCGCTACCGCAGTCGGTATTGGTGAACCTTTAAATGCAATTCAACTTTTATGGTTAAACTTAGTAACTGATATTTTCCCTGGACTTTCTTTAGCTATGGAAGCACCAGAACCAGATGTATTAAATCAACCACCACGCAATCCCAATGAACCAATTATTAACAATACTGACTTTGGCAGAATTGTATTTGAGTCTGCTGCTATATCAATTAGTACCTTAGCTGCTTATGGTTACGGTATTTTTAAATATGGTATTAGTCCTAAAGCCAGGGCTTTAGCATTTATGACTTTAACATCAGGACAATTACTACATACTAGTAGCAGTCGTTCTGAGAAACACAGTATTTTTAGCAAAGAAAAATTACCACCTAATCCTTATTTAAATACTGCTATTTTAGGTTCTTTTGGTATTCAATTTTTAACTTTAACCGTGCCACAGTTGCGAGGTTTATTGAAGATGACCCCGTTGAATATAGTCGATATTACTGTAATTACTAGTGGTGCTTTATTACCGCTATTGGTGAATGAAGGAACTAAAAATATTCAAATTACAGGAAAAAATTTAACTTGAGTAGGGTGGGTGAGGTGAATCATTATGAAAAAAGATTTTATGTTTACATCGGAATCTGTAACAGAAGCCCATCCTGATAAGCTTTGTGATCAAATTAGTGATGCGATCGTAGACCGATTTTTACAACAAGATCCTTATGGGAGAATCATTACAGAATGTGCAGTTTCTACAGGTATTGTTTTTATTGCTGCCAGATTTGAACCAAATACTAATGTAGATTTTACCAACATAGCTAGGCAGGTAATTGAACAAGCTGGTTATCAACAAAAGGAATTTAATGGTAAAAATTGTAGTATTTTAACTAGTTTAACAGAATTACCTCGTGAAGAACATCATTTATTTGATGAAAAAAATTTATCGGATACAGAAATAGAGAAAATTACTGTCACTAATCAAGCTACTGTTTTTGGGTTTGCTTGCAATCAAACTTATACTTTAATGCCTTTACCGATTTGGTTAGCACATAAGTTAGCGAGACAAATTAGTGAAGTCAGAAGGGAAAAAATCTTACCTTATCTTACCCCAGATGGTAAAACCCAGGTAGGTGTTGAATATAAAAATCGTCAACCTTATAGAATTCACAGTATTACAGTTATTGCTAGTCAAAATCAACGTACCAAACCTGATTTACAGCAATTACAAGATGATATTCAAGAAACTGTGATTTCTCCTGTGTTTGCTAATGAAAAAATCAAACCTGATGCCAAAACTAGAATATTTATCAATCCTCATGGACAATTGATTATTGGTGGACCGACTACTCATGCAGGTTTAACAGGTAGAAAGAACGCTATTGATACCTATGGTGAATATTCTAAACATAGCGGTTCAGCTTTAAGTGGTAAAGACCCAATTAGAATAGATAGAATTGGGGCTTATGCTGCCCGTTATGCAGCTAAAAATGTCGTTGCTGCTAAATTAGCTGATGAATGCGAAGTGCAATTAAGTTATTCTATCGGGCTTTCTCGACCTGTGAGTGTACAGGTGGAAACTTTTGGTACTGGTAAGATTCCTGATGAAGAAATAACAGCGATTTTAGAGAAACATTTTGATTTTCGGTTAGCGGGAATTATCAAGAAATTTGATTTAAGGTTTTTACCTTCATTAACTAAAGGTGGTTTTTATCGCAAGCTTGGGGCTTATGGTCATGTAGGTAGGAGTGATATAGAATTGCCTTGGGAAAAGGTGGATAAGGTGGGTGTCTTTTGAGGAAAGGTTTTCAGATGTAATCTAATATTTTATTGTTTCAATAGCTTCCTGAATTTCTAGTCGGAGGGCATCAGGTAAAAATTCTTCAATATCACCTCCATATATTTCTAAGAATTGGCAGCCACCCTTATTAATTGCGTACCAACAAATATATAAGGGAGTGTACCATTCTTTTATTTCTATACGTTCTCCGAATACTGTATCTTCATGCAGAGCGCGTTTGTACAAACAGGTAGCTGAATGTTTACCATGAGTGAATTTGCAAAGAATACGATAAGTGGGATATATCTTATATATCTTAAGAGAACTCAGTAAATCATGGAAGTTTAGATATTTTATTTCTTCATAATGAGGTGGAATATTACCCTTGGTATTGTCTATATATTCTTGTATGAGGATTGAGTCCTTCCCTTATATTGATATATCTTCGTTGTAGTCATTGGGATTTTTTATATACTCTTTATAACCTTTCATTTCTTCCTTTAGCAAGGCAATTAGACGAATATCTCTTTCCCAGGGATCTTGTGGATTAAGTAGCCAAAGTGTATTATCGTAAGTTTCAATTACTATCCTTGCAAGAGATAGTGCTGGTCGTAGCAAAGATATTTTTTTGCTACCAAAATATAGTATTCCCTCTATATGTCTAATTAGGAGTTTCAAGTAGTTTTCAATGGATATATCTGACTGTCATTGTTCCGATCTATAGATTTGAGATTCAGAAACTCCGAATCTATTTAAAATTGCTTGAATGAGTTTTACAACTTCCTGAATATCTGGTGAGGTAGAAGACATAAAAATTTGATTTTTTGAAGTGTGTTGAATAAATTTATACCAATAAAATATTTATTGTTGGTGTCTTATTAAGAAGAAGAGTATAGGTGCGATTCATTGTTAGTTGAATCACGGTAATCAGTCCGTACATAAGG
>CAKZGI010000072.1 GCA_936914905.1 uncultured Trichormus sp.
GTTGCCAGTGTCTTCACTGCTTTGGGTTTAGGAAAGTTGTGTTTCTTCAACAACTAGTCTACCACTATCACACTCACTTCTATTCCCTCATGTCCCAGCAATCTGGCAATTATGAGAACGGATGCCAGTATTTTCTATAAGCTAAATAATTGGCGTGCTGCTATTAACTTTAAGAACCTGCTAGATACTAAATATTACGAGTCTCAAAGTTTCTATATTGTTCCTACAGCACCATTAAAAGTGTTGGGAACTGTTTCTTTTGAATTTTAAAAGGCTTAAAAATTCTCATCAATCAAAAAACGAGATTTTGCTGCTCTGAAGCTATGTATTCTGACTACTATTTCTTTATTGATAGTTACTGCTTGCCATGGTGGTTTTTATCAAAAAACTGGAGAAATAAAAACAAAGCCATCAGCATTAGCGGCAGAATGTCTATTAGTTAAACATGAATTAGGTGAAAGTTGCGTTCGAATTCAGCCAAAATAAATGGGTTCACTTAACAATTAGCTTTAGAGGTTGTCTTAGCATTAGTAATCGAACCAATAGCGGTTCCAGAATCGGCTGTTGTAGCTAATAAAGCTAATTTTTTGGGTAATGAAATAAGGGGTACAAATTATATAGGTAAGGAGAATCAGTTAAACATTGAGGCAATTGTCCATTTACACCCGAATTTGGTTGTTAGTTCATATGCTTTGAATCCGGAAAACTATAAATTATTTTCGCAAATTGCCCCTACGGTTAAGGTGAAATATCCTCAAAGTGGATGGAAAGATTCTTTGCAATGGGGGATGTATTAAGGAAAAGTAATGTTGCCAAAGATTTACTGAGCAAATACCACGAGTAATTAACAAATCTCAGGTATTTGTTGGGTGATAAATTAGATAAAATTAAAGTTTATGTGAGTAGATTTTATGGACAAGTACAACTACCTAAATTCCATTCTCAATCTTCTTTTCCTGGCAATATTATGGCAGAGTTAGGCATTTATATGCCAGTTAATCAAATGAATTTAGTCAAATCTCCTGATAATCATTTAATTATCCTCAGTTTGGAACGAATAGATTTACTCGATGCAGATATTTTGTTTGTAGCAGTAGATATGGGAGCTAAAGAATTGTTTCGTAAATATCAAAATAGTCAGCCTTAGCAAACACTAAATGTAGTCAATAATCAACAACTTTATAGTGTTGATTCTAGTTATTGGATATTTGGTAGTCTTTTATCAGCTAATGCCATAATTAATGATATATTTAAATATATTCATTAACCAAAAATATAAAATTAATCTAGAATGCGTACTTTTTGTATTATCTGGTTTAGTCAGTTTATATCAAGTATTGGTAGTTATATTACCAAGTTTGCTATCAAACTCTGGGCTTGGGAACTGACAGTTCAGGTAACTACATTAGCTTTAATCAGTTTGTTTTCGCTGATTCCTAGTATTTTCATCACATTGCTTTCAGGACTAATTGTAGACCGTGTAAACAGAAAACTATTGATGATTATTGGTGATTCAGTAACAGCTATATCCACTATATTTGTCTGTTATGTTTATTGAAATACTCAATTAGACATTTGGTATCTTTATTTAACTGGTACCGTAAATGGAGCTTTTAGTGAGATTAAATCTCTAGCATATTCAACAACATCAATTTCTACGCTAGTTACCAAACAGCATTACACCCGCGCTACAAGTATGAATTCTGCTATTCATTATGCTTCAATTATTATAGCTCCAGGGTTGGCAGGTGTACTCTATTAGAGCTGCGATCACTAGCATTTTTAAAATACATATTCCTCAACCAGAAATCAAACATTAATCTCAGAAAAATATTGGTTTTTGGAAACAAATAATCTTTGGCTTTCGCTATCTTACAGGGCGTCCGAGTCTGTTAGCTATTATCACAACTGGGTCCTTATTCTGGTTCATTCATGACATCGGTGCAACCTTATTGTCTCCCATGATTTTGGCACGTACAGATAATAATGCTACAGTCTTAGGTAAGATATCTTCTGCTGCCGGTTTGAGTGGAGTGACAGGAACTATAATTTTGAGTATTTGGGGTGGTTATAAACGACGGATAAATGGTTTTTTGTTAGGAATGACTGGTCCTGGAATCAGCAAAATAGTATTTGGTTTCGCATAAGGGTTAATGATTTGGTTACCGGCACATTTTTTTTCCTCTCTCAATTTTCCCATGTTAGCAAGTTCCAGTGCAGCTATTTTGTTGAGTAAAGTTAGACCAGATGTACAAGGAAGAGTTTTTGCTACTGAATCTAGTATTCAAAAAATTTTTCCTGCGATGGCAGTCTTTATTTCTGCTTTGCTTGCTGACCATATTTTTTAACATGCGATGATGCCTGGAGGTAGCCTTACTCCCTTATTTAGTGGTTTCTTTGGCACTGGTAAAGGTGCGGGAATGGCACCTTTATATATAATTTCTTCTCTAGGTTTGTTGTTAGTTGGTTCAGGTGGATATGCTTACCCCAAACTGACAAATGTGCAATATGTTATACCTGATCATGATGTTGGAAAACAACAGTCAACCCCTTCGGGTAATTAAAAATTAAAGATAATTAGTCGGAGCTTGAACCCGCAACTGATCGCAGACTACCTATTAGCTTTTTAAGCTTGTAGCAATGCCTCAAGTTTACTAATCAAAATTAAGTCGTCTATGTCTATCCCTAACTCCTTTCTCATTTCTGATATTGCTGTATCTTCATAAATGGAAAAATTAAGATTATTAATATTTTTAATTTTTACTTTTCTTCCATATAGAAATCCCAAATCTAATAATGGAAAATGTTGTTGAGTGAATCTATAATTGGGGGGATAAAGATATTGAGATATGAATTTGAAAACTACGCAATGCAAAGATTTGCTTTTTATATCATTGCCCATTGTAAAACCAACAATAAAAGATTCATCCTCTAAAGAAAATCCTCGCCCTAGTAATATGTGTAGATAATCATGTCTGCAAAGATCTATTTTTCCAGGAAATGGTAGAAAACTTTGAGGGTTTTCTAATAACCAAACCATGAAAGGAATATCTGATTGTTTATCACCCTTAAGAGTTTGATAAACATTTTTTAATGTGTGTTGACTGGTATAATTGCCGATAGTTATACTAGTAGTAGTGTTTGCACCTTTAGTTAATTCAATAGCCATCTGTAAACTCCAAGACAATCAACAAATATAAAGATGCAACCAGCATAGAAAATCATAATTTTATCTTTTAGTAAAATACTCGCTACTAGTAATCGACTAGAACTAATTGCTAAGAAGATAAATCCATATCTACTAATTATGGTTTTACATGCTAATAAAATAGCACCACATAAGGCACATAAGCTACTGGATGTTTTTAAGGTCGAAGAAATAGGTAATTTACTTTTGTGCTTGCCTTTATATAGCATATATAGAAGTTATAGTTTTTTCTATTACAAACTTATTCTCATACGATCAATAAGCTGCTGACAATAGAATAAATACGTAAAGTCTACATCAAAAATAATTGCCTGAAACATATTGTGGGCAAGAATGAGGGGGAGTGGGATGCCTTCGGGGATTACCTAGCGTCTCAAAGAGAGAGCGTATATAGCAGTACTGGTGAGAAACACGAAAAATAGCTTACCTTGAATCCGTAGCTTTTAGGCAATTTTAATTATGGGGTTCTCCACACCTTAGACCCTTCCCCCTAAACCCCTTTCATTAAAAATTAAGTCTTGAAAAACTTTCTTCATAATTAAGGCTGTATAGCTGTAGATTTATGGTTTTGATGAATCAAAGGTTCTCACCCGCAAACAAGTTATCCAGCGCAAACAAGAAGATCCAGAACTGATGGCGGATGTAAATTTTACAGGTAATATTTCTGTCTGTGGCGCACCCAATAGAAGTCTTGCAGAGTTAATTTTATGTTATAATTGGGGGGTATCTTTATTTTAGCTAAAAGTTAGAGTTATACGGTTATGTTTGAATTAGTGTTCGCAAGGAACACCAAAAGTATCTCCACAATATTTCGGGGAAGGAGTTATTGGGGCATCGATGAACAAGCAAAGGAATTAAGATAAGACTGCTCACGAAGCATAATCGCTAAAGTTGGGATTTTTCTAGTGTGAGAAATGCGGTCACGGACATACCCAAGAAAGCTTATACCTAACTTACGAGTAGTAGCAACAAGAGACATAAAAGTATCCTAAGCCTGAGTACCTTCTGGAGTTTGAGTGGCATAACTAATATTACGTCGCTGCACCACCGTCCGGCAGAGTTAGGTGCCAGGACAATGGTGCAAAGGCAATTCGGGATGCTCTAAAACATATAACAACTCTGAAATTTTCAGGAGGGTTAATTGTTTTCGCTCATATAACAGATGATAACCACTTTTAGTATCGAAAAGTTTCCAAAACTCAGACTGCAGTTTTTCAGCCGTTTGCTCACTGGGTGTATCTTTGTAAGCGAGTAAATCTCGATAGTAATCCCAGAAATCATCCAAGAATCGACGCATATACTTCACTTTTCTCCCTTTCAAAATCAGCGTGGTTTTTAACCCACATTCCGCACTTCAATAAGTAGCATAAGTCAACTTTCTAAGTCCGATATTTTATGATATTTTAATTTTGCTGCTAGTTCTTTAATTTCTAATTCCGCTAACGATGTCTGTTCAAATTTTTCTTTGACTAATCTACCTACTTGTTTACTGATTTTTAGAAACTCCTCTTCAATGCTGTGGGTTAATTTATTTAAGTCTGCTTTTTTTCTGTCTGCACTTTCTACTAATAGCCATCTTTGCTATATTCCCCCATAAGATACTTTTTCTCCTTAATAGCTATATCCTTGGTCACGAGAATACCCTTGTGTGATATTAATCGGATTTTCTCGGTTCATTCGTAATGACTTTCCTCAATTACTTAGACAATTATTATACTCTCCATGCAAATGCAATGAGGTTGAATCCAAATGGTAATATTTGGTTGCTACTCCATATTTTTTTACTACTTCTAAGGCAATTATTAGGAATAATTTAGTTAATCTATATTTGTATAGCTTATCCATTACTTCGCCTATTTTACCATCATTTAAATCTTCGCCTTCAATTCCCGCTCCTAATAAATGTTCTATGGCTTTTTTCTCAAAGAATTGAGGAAATAAATATAATGGTCTCCATACAAAACCTAGTCCATTCATAATCATTACTTTGACTATTTCTCCTGTATGAACTTTCTCTCTACTATCTATTAAGAATATCTTATTAATTTCTTATACAATTCCTATCTCATCTATTATTCCTAAGTGATCCAATTTCTTACTCTCAAACTCTTCTTTTTGGTAATTCATATCTTTGGGTATTTTTATTTAATTCAGGCTCATTTACATTCATCTTCTCATCTTTTATCCTGAATTTATTGTCAATACTTACCAGTTCCAAGTTGTTGACAATTTTTATTTTATTGTCTATTCTTTTACTATTTCAATTATGTGTTTACTAGGTAGCCTTTTGTAATTTCTTTACACATATATATGTACTACAAAGTGAGGTGTGAAATCTGGGTTGAATCAAAAGGTTCGATTAATATCCGGCTGATTGGATATACCAATATCTTCTAAAAACTCTAATTAATTTGCCTTGGGTCATGTTACCCCCATAGTACAGGCTAATCACTAAGGTTTTGATTCCTGGTCCGAATTCTCCTTTATAACCGCAAGGAAGTTCGGCTAAATAGGTTTTCCCCTCTGACGCTGAATAATATTCTCTTTACGGAAGAGTACATTGTCTGTTGCCAGGGTGATGTCTTGGACAATTACTTCTTGATACCCTTTAAATTCTGCATCTGCTGGTATTTTGTCTTGGGGGTATTCCAGTATTTGTTCTCTATTTATGTTAATAGTTCCGTTCTTACTGCCTTTATTGTGCTTTATTGGGGTTTTTTGCTCTTTCTCTGATGAGAGATTGTTGGTCAATCCTTTTTTGCTGGCTTTGATGTCTGGCTGACCTTGTTCTCCTTTCAGGCGGTTGTTTTCATCTTTTAACTGTTGATTTTCCGCTCTTATTTCTTTGATTTCTATTTGTAATTGCTGTATTAGGTTCAGTAATATTTCTACTGTCCGACGCATTGACTGGTATGCAATTCCTTTTGGCTCAATGGTTTGCAGTATCTCTTCTCCCGACTTCTTACTCAAATCCAGCTTTTGGGTCATGTCTCATATTTTATGAGATTCTGTCTCCCTTACTTACCTTATTTTTCTCTTACCCCTACTTATTGAGCCTATACCAAATTTTCATCCCCTCGGAATCTGAAAAAATCCGACAATGCTGACAGGACGATTATTGAATATCGCCACACCTTACTGGTTTATAACATCCTCTAATAAGCCCCCGCATTTACTCCACGGATAAATTCCGGGGGCTTGTACCATCAAGTAATTCTTAGTGAAGAAACTACACCCAGGAATTAAAAAATAATTACTGAGTGTATTTATTAGGCTTAAATAATTAACTTGTGAAACTAATTACTAGAAAATCTTAAACAAGCTGGATATCCACACTAAACATAAAATCAGCAGGTGTATTCTCAAGAGTAGCTAATTGAGTTTCTTGGAAGAACAAGCCACCAGTAGCGTAATTGTAACTGAACCCAGTGAGGTTAGTAATACCGAATCCAACTTTATAAATCTGAATCTTGTCACCTTCAGCCCAATTGAAATCTTCGATAATGTCTAAGCCTTATAAAAGCGATTTGAAGACGAATTTATTAGCACCAAGCCCGCGATTTAGGGTATCATTACCACCACTAATGTATGATATTATTATAATTGGGCAGGAACACTTTTCTGCGAATGTATGTAAATTCCAGATAGAGCTACTTTAGTAGCTATGCTTAATTTATAAAATTGTTGTTGCCATGGAAATTTCAATCAATTATCCCAGTGTATGTCCTTAATAGATACATATACATAAATAGTTTATAATCTGTTATGTAGGCAGATTGAAAGGAAATTAAACCTACCTCATGGGATGCAGATAAAACTGAGAGGAGAAATAATCAAGTTGGGTTTTAGGCGCTGGTTATGTTGGTTTTTGGTGGTTGGGTTAAGTAGTTGCCTGTTAGCTGGTTGTAGTGTGAATCCTCGTGGTGGAAAAACTCTACGAGTAGCGACTGAACAGGCTTTTCCTCCTTTTGAGTTTTAGGGGAAGGGTGGAGAGTTACAGGCTTTTTCTATTGATTTGATGAGAGCGATCGCAACTGCTGCTAGTTTTCAGGTATAATTTCAAAGTTTACCTTTTGATGGCATTATTCCCACACTGCAAACTAAAACTATAGATGCGGCAATTAGTTCGATTATCGTTACAGAAGAGAGATCGAAAACAGTAGCTTTCTCTCGTCCTTATTTTAAAGCTGGGTTAGCAATTGCAATTCGCGCAGATAATCAAAATATTACTAGTTTTAAAAGTCTGTAAAATAAAAAAATCGCTGTACAGTATTGTTACAACAGGCACAGAAAAGGCTAAAAGTGTGACTGGGGCACAAGTTAGTAGTTTTGATTCTGCACCTCTAGCATTGCAAGAATTACTAAATGGTACTGTTGATGTAGTTATTAATGATGCACCCGTAACTTTATATGCCATAAATACAGGTAATCTTCAAGGAATCAAAGTCATATAAGAATCACTAACAGAGGAATTTTACGGAATTACTACTGCTAAAAATTCCCCTTATTTATCTTTGATTGACTAAGGTTAAACAAAGGTTTTAGAAAACGGCAATTATCAACAGATTTATCAAAAATGGTTTAAATTCACACCTCAGGATTACCAAAAAAATTGCTATTTGCTAATCAAGATAAAGCTAAATTAAATTCCTTCGGCTTAATATTCCAGTCTTTGCCAACTTTATTAATCGGCATATTAGTAACATTGCAATTAGCATTTATATCAGTAATATTGGGTTTACCTGGTGGTTCTTTAATTGGTATTTTTAGTCTTTCTGCAATTAAACCTGTGCGTTGGTTAGCAAGGGCTTATGTAGATTTTTATCGAGGCACTCCTTTACTAGTGCAGATATTTATGATTTACTTTGGTTTACCAGCATTTTCCAAGAGTTAGGTTTTAGTTTTTCATTAAATCGCATCGTAGCTGGAATAATTGCTTTAAGTTTAAACAGCGCGGCTTATATTGCAGAAGTTGTCGGGGCTGGGATTAAATCAATCGAGGTTAGACAATCAGAAGGAGCCTTTTCACTGGGTTTAAATTCATTTCCAACAATGCGTTATGTAATTTCTCCCCAAGCTTTACGGCGGATGATTCCACCTTTGGGTAATGAATTTATTAGTTCATTAAAGGATACTAGTTTAGTAGCTGTAATTGGTTTTGAATAATTGTTCCCAAAAGGACAACTAATAGTGGCAGAAAATTATCGCCCTTTTGAAATTTACGCTACGGTGGCTGTGATTTATTTATGTTTGATATTGGTTTCTTCTCAAGCCATTAGTCGCTTAGAAAAATGGATGAAATGGAGAGGTGTCTGAATCAGAATTTTAAGATGTAGGTTCGGTTAAGCTATCGCCTAACCGAACCTTGCATCTGTAACAATCATTTTTCATTCAACCTCTCAAACTCTTGAGTTATACAGGTTTTCTCTTTATATGGCCTAACGCCACACTATGCTATCAGCAAGCCCTCAGTATTTCATTTAGTCACTTTCCTATATTCCCAAGGGTCAATAAATTTCTGATCATTCCAAATACCAATCTTTTGCTGTTGCGCTTGGGCTTCGACTTGTTGCAATAAATCTTTAGTGGGACATTTGCGTAAATAAGCTCGATATACTTTCGCTAATCCTTCCTGTAATAAAACTTGTTGGACAAAAGCCCCATCTTTTAAACGCACTTCTGCAACTTTCCTACCATAGCGATCGCTCTCTATAATATTCAACTTTACGCGATTGCCTGACTGTTTTATAAGTTCCTCTACCCTTGTTTGTGCTTTCACACCCCAACTAAATTGATTCACATCCCGAACCCGTTTACTACTCTTCTCCTTCTTCGAGTGAGGTATTTCCGGTGCATCCACACAAGCAAAGCGTACCGTGAATTTCTGACCATCAGCGCCTTTCAACACCAATGTATCACCATCGCTTACCCGTTCCACAATATCACCAGGAGGGGGAAATAAGCGATCGCACCCCATCAAACTGAGAACAATAATACCTGCAGCCAGCCAAATTACTATTTGTTTAGTTAATTTATTCATTCCCTTTATACTGCAAACGGGTGAAACTTGCACTTATGTCATACTGATAGCGCAGCGTGCCGTAAGCCATGCGTAACGTAGTGCGCCGAAGTGCCTCGTAGATTCTTCACTATCTCTTTCAGAATGACACTTTTAAACCTTTTTTAGTATATCAGCTTTAGTTATTCACTCCACTGGCTTTTAAAATCAGTGATAGAAGGGTGTCAGGGAATAATAACTTCCTGCCTCCTGCCAAACTAATTTGGCAATCCGGCCTATTAATGTGTAAAATTGATACTAACTTAAATAATAGTGAGCAAATAAATCTCCTAATGATTTTAGGATGCTCGATTAGACTGGATTATCAAATGCAATCCAGAAATTCAACTACTAAACAATCATTTTTAAATCAAGTTAATGAAACCTATTAAGCAAGATCAAAGATGCGCTGCATCTCAGAATTTTCAAGAATCTCTCATCCAGTTGGGAGATATCTTACAAGTTAATTCCAGTGATGGTCAAGATATCACAAAAGTTGAAACTAGTAAAGCTACTAACGTACAAACCAGTAAAGATACAGTCAATATTGATCTAGCGGCATTAGAGGATGCGGTTGCCGATATTGAACAATATTTGGCACAAAAAAATCTTAAAAATCATCCATAAATTTTTTGTCGTTGGGCTTCATATAACATTAAAGCGGCTGTGATAGCCACATTCAATGAATCTACTCCAGGATTGAGGGGAATTTTGACTTGGGTATCTGCCATCGCTGCTAAATCATCTGATAAACCAGCACCTTCATTGCCCAGTAAAATCAAACTAGGTTTGCGCCAATCAACCTCCCAATAACTTAAACTAGCAGTTGGTAGAGTAGCAATCACCTGCATTCCTGCTTGCTGAGATTGTTGAACAGTGGCTTTTAAATCTGAACTTACTGCCTTATCTAAGCGAAACCAGTGGCCGGCAGATGCACGTAGAACCTTGGGGTTATCTAAATCAACACTATCATCACTCAACCATAAACCCGATGCCCCCGCAGCAGCCGCAGCACGAATCATAGTTCCCAAATTACCAGGATCTTGGAGAGTTTCCACCCCCAACACCAAACCAGTAAAGGGAACTTGAGTTTGCTGTTGACTCCGTTTTGCAGTCGCTACGACCCCATCCGGTTGTACTGTTGTGGTGATCGCTGCTAAAATTTCTTCACTGACAACTTCTGCTCGATGGCTTCCCCCGCCGGAGGCATCGCACCGACTACAAACCTCAGACCACAATTGCGGATGTGCTTGCTGCCATTGGAGAGTGCAACACACCACTTCTAAAGGGTAATTCACCGCACAAGCTTCTTCTAGTAAGTGCGTCCCTTCCAATAAAAATAACTGCTGCTTATGCCTCTCCTTGGTAGAGTGCAGCTTACGGATTTGCTTAACCAGGGAATTTTGTAAACTTGTCAGCACAATTTTAGAAAAATTCGTAATAGAACCTATAATCCCGATAGGGATACGTAATTCGTAATTTTAAGTTTTGTAACATACATTTAGAGTATACCAAAAGAATTGCCCATCCCACAGGCGGGGGAGACTCAATCAAAGACGTAAAAATTCAAAAATTCAGCTAAATTTTTATAGCCTTCGATTTTCGACCTAAAACATCTCAATATGCGGAACCCGGGACTTGAACCCGGAAGCCTTGCGGCACTAGAACCTGAATCTAGCGCGTCTGCCAATTCCGCCAGTTCCGCTGGCATTTGTAGTTTTATTCACAATTTATTAATTGTGACTTAATTATTTGACTTTGTCAACCTAACTATCACTATAATCTTGAGAAAAGTGGGAAAAAACAAACAGTTTATCACCGAGTAATAATTTTAGCAGGAAAATAATGTTGCACAAATCAACATTTTACAGAATAGTGTGATCAGCGTGAAGACCTTACCAACAACACTTTCAAATTGTGCAAATTTCAGTGTGTTGTATCCTTGAGGGGTGGGAGCGTTAGAGTAAAATCAAAACCAACTTCAAACCTTTATTATTATTTATTTTTTGGAGGTAGGCTTATTAATTCTTCTAGCAGCTTACCAGATGCCAAGTTGTCACCTGAAGGAGACTCCTCAGTCTTGCAAATTTGGGGTGGGCATCCTCTGCGGGGTCATGTAAGAATTAGCGGGGCAAAAAATTCAGCACTGGTAATCATGGCTGGGGCTTTGCTTTGTTCAGGAGATTGTCGTATTCACAACGTCCCCCTATTAGCCGACGTAGAGCGCATGGGGCAAGTTTTATCAGCTTTAGGTTTGCGCTTAACCAGAAACAGCGACATTTTAGATGTAAATGCCAGAAAAATTAGCACATCTAAAGCACCTTATGAACTAGTTACCCAACTGCGAGCCAGTTTTTTTGCCATCGGGCCAATATTGGCACGAATGGGAATAGCACAGATGCCATTACCAGGGGGTTGTGCCATTGGTGCTAGACCTGTTGATTTGCACGTCAGGGGACTGCAAGCAATGGGAGCAGAAGTACAAATTGAGCATGGTATTTGTAATGCCTACGTACCTGGTAGTAATGGCAGATTGAAGGGGGCGAAAATTTACTTAGATACTCCGAGCGTTGGTGCAACAGAAACCCTGATGATGGCAGCTACCCTAGCAGATGGGGAAACTATCCTTGAAAATGCGGCCAGAGAACCAGAGGTGGTGGATTTAGCTAACTTCTGTAAATCAATGGGAGCAAAAATTCAAGGTGCAGGCACAAGTACCATTACCATCGTTGGTGTTGATAAATTACATTCTACCGACTATTCAATTATTCCTGATCGCATTGAAACAGGAACTTTTTTACTCGCCGCAGCGATTACTCGTTCGGAACTCTTGCTGTCTCCAGTAGCACCAGATCATTTAATTCCCGTCATTGCCAAATTGCGAGATATTGGCGTACCCATCATTGAAGAAGCATCAGACTGTTTACGCGTTGTGCCAGCAGAAAAGCTCAAAGCCACAGATATTGATACCTTGCCCCATCCGGGTTTTCCCACAGATATGCAAGCGCCATTTATGTCATTGCTGACTTTGGCAGAAGGTGACAGCATCATTAATGAATCTGTGTTTGAAAATCGTCTGCGTCATGCTTCTGAGTTAAATCGCTTGGGAGCAGATATTCGCGTTAAAGGTAATACTGCCTTTGTGCGGGGAGTACCAATGTTATCCGGCGCACCAGTCATAGGCACGGATTTACGAGCATCCGCAGCCTTAGTGATAGCAGGACTAGCTGCAGAAGGACAAACCACCATTCAAGGAATAAACCACCTAGATCGTGGTTATGATCGCCTGGATATGAAATTGCAGCAACTCGGAGCAAAGATTATCCGTATAAACGAAGCATCAGCAGATGCAGAATTACATACGAATAACAGTAATCCTGCGGGTTCGGTATCTATCTAGAGTTAGGGGATTTGGTATTTGGTGACTTGATGGCTGATTTTACCTGTTGATGAAATATCAAGCTGGTAAATTTTGTCATTAGTTTATTTTTTTTAGGACTTACGCAAGTGTCACAATCAAATCTCTTGTAGGGTGCGTCAGATGCCGAAAACCTATTGATATTAACCAATATATAGGTCTGACGCACCATACTAATATGCCAGTTGGGTAAGTCCTGTTTTTATTGAATTTACTAAAATGCTAGGCACTACTTCAGAGGATCTTTGAAAGGTCCTAAGGATAGTGGATTAAATAACCTGTAATTCTGGTTTAGGGGTGTAATTCCATTGGGGTAAGAATTCATCAACAACAATCTTCA
>CAKZGI010000073.1 GCA_936914905.1 uncultured Trichormus sp.
GATTTTTGTTGATGAATTCTTGCCCCAATGGAATTACACCCCTAAACCAGAGTTAAAGGTTATTTAATCCACTATCCTTATGATTTCCTACTGCTCGAAGCTATTAACAGAGCAGGAGCAGGAACAGTTAAGATTATTACTGATGACATGGACTATAGTGTTATTCCAGGTATTCAGGTTTTTACAAGCAATAAATATGTCATTCAAGACGCTGCTGTCCAAAAGAAGTTAGTAGTGCGCTAATTATAAATTTATTTTCCCAACATTTTATCCCTGAGATGTTTAATGCGATCGCGCAATTTTGCTGCTTCTTCAAATTCCATCTTTTTCGCTGCTTCCTTCATCTGTTTTTCTAACAGCGTAATTAACTCTGGAATATCTTCTAACAATAATTCATCTAAATGTTCATCCACCACCTTTAGATCACCTGCATTTAACCGCCGCGATACATCCAAAAATGATAAAATTGCATTACTTGACTTCTTAACAATTGGTTTTGGTGTAATTCCGTACATTTCGTTATATGCTGTTTGAATTCCCCTTCTTCTATCAGTTTCATCAATAGCTTTAATCATGCTATCTGTTAACTTATCAGCATACATAATCGCCTTACCTCGAATATGACGCGCAGCCCTTCCAATAGTTTGAATTAACGAACTTTCTGCACGCAAGAAACCTTCTTTATCTGCATCCATAATTGCCACTAAAGAAACCTCTGGTAAGTCCAAACCCTCCCGTAGTAAGTTCACACCCACCAAAACATCAAATTTACCATTTCGTAAATCCTGTAAAATCTCAATTCTCTGAATCGAATTAATTTCCGAATGCAAATATCTAACTTTAACTCCCTTATCTTCCAAATATTCCGTTAAATCTTCCGCCATGCGTTTAGTTAACGTGGTAATTAGGGTTCTTTCTTGTAGTTCGACTCTATCTTTAATTTCTCCTAATAAATCATCAACTTGTCCTTCCGTGGGACGAACAACAACTTCTGGATCTACTACTGCAGTAGGTCTAATTACTTGCTCAATGATATTATCTTCAGAAACTTCTACTTCCCAATTTCCCGGCGTAGCAGAAACAAAAATACATTGATTAGCTTTTTGCCAAAATTCCTCTGCTTTTAAAGGACGATTATCCGCCGCACTAGGAAGCCGAAAACCATGATCAATTAAAACCTTTTTCCGCGCTTGGTCGCCATTATACATCCCGCGAATTTGCGGAACAGTAACGTGAGATTCATCTATTACTAATAACCAATCTTTAGGAAAATAATCAATTAAACATTCTGGTGGTTCTCCCGCTTGTCTACCTGCTAAATGACGAGAATAATTTTCTACTCCGTTACAATATCCGACTTCCCGTAACATTTCTAAATCGTAGCGGGTGCGTTGATCTATGCGTTGTGCTTCGACTAATTTACCTAATTCTTCTAATGCTAATTTTTGCTGTTTTAATTCTGCGGAAATATCTTTACAAGCCACTTCTAAACGTTCTTCTGGGGTGACAAAGTGACGCGCAGGGTAGACATTCACCGCTTGCAAACTACTGAGAATTTCCCCAGTTACAGGGTCAATATAACGTATTGCGTCAATTTCATCACCAAAAAATTCAACACGAATGATTCTATCTTCGTAAGCGGGTCCAATTTCTAACACATCACCCCGGACGCGAAATTTTCCCCGACCCATTTCTACATTGTTGCGGCTATACTGCACAGATGTCAAATCCCGTAAAATCTGCCTTTGGTCAACTTCCATACCTATCTGTAGGGGAATTGCAGCTTTGAGGTATTCAGCCGGCATTCCTAAACCGTAAATGCAGCTAATAGAAGCAACAACAATTACATCCTGACGTTCAAATAGAGAACGAGTTGCAGAATGTCGCAACATATCTATTTCATCATTAATCGCTGCTGTTTTCTCTATATATGTGTCTGTGACGGGAATATACGCTTCCGGTTGGTAATAGTCGTAATAGCTGACGAAATACTCAACGGCGTTATTGGGGAAAAATTCCCGGAATTCGTTACATAGTTGTGCTGCAAGGGTTTTATTATGGGCTAAGACTAGGGTCGGTTTACCAACGTTTTCAATCACTGCGGCGATAGAAAACGTCTTACCAGTTCCCGTCGCACCCAGTAAAGTTTGGTAACGATTACCCGCTTCGATGCTGGTTATAAGTTGAGCGATCGCCTGTGGTTGATCACCAGTGGGACTAAAAGGAGCTTGAAGACTAAATTCTGTCATGACCGTTGTTGCTGAACATACCCTTTCCCATAGTAGCGAGCGATAGTGGCGATGCGATCACCTTTAGCACTGGCGTAGCCAATCACCTATCCCTGTAAGTCAGATATTGTTCACAAAAATTTACTCTTTTAATTTACTTATGTGTCAGTTTTGAAGAAACTTATATCTATGTGTGGTTTTTTAAGGTTACACTCTTAATATTATAGCAAAAAATAAACCTTGCCTTAATTATTGTAAAATTCATGTAAAAAGCTGGATGCGTTAGTTTACAAAGCACTCAGCTGCAAAGGAGATAAGAAAGTGGAAGAAAATAACCAAGGTAATACAGAACAGGGTTCTGAGGGGACAATAGTAGTTGCTGGAGAGCGTCCTATTGGCAGCAGCGACTTACAATTTTCGGGAACAGTATCAATCGCTGGCTTACGTCCTATTAGTACAAGTAGTTTAGAAGTAGTTGAAACTTACAATGCGATGGGAATTCGTCCCATTAGTGCTAACACCTTCCAAGTTGTGAGCAGCATTAATCTATCCGGTATTCGTCCTATCGGTTCTAGTGCATTGGTGGTTTCGAAAAACTATTCAATATTTGGTAATCGTCCAATAGCATCAAATACTGTTGATGATTCTGAGACTTTGATGGGTTTTCTAGACTAATTTCAAACATTATTCCCATATTCTTAACAACCCGGTTTACTAATGAAACTGGGTTTTTTTATTATTTTTAAATAGCAGCTGTGCAAAATAAATTATCTAGTGAAGATAGCTAATAGAAATTCTTCCTGCTTTATTCTTCCTTGTGAAATTCTGACTTCTTAAGTCTACTTTATATATTCCTTTTTACACAGATACTTAATATATCTTGTATACCTTGTGGTGGAAGTATTAAGTTAATATTCACGCTAATTTAGTATGGTAATTAATAATTATAGGTAAAGCAAATGAGATTAGAAGAACGGGCTAAAGCGACAGGTAAAAATATTGAAGGTAAAGCACAAGAAGACAAGAAGCCTTAGGAAATATTACTGGTGATCCCAAAGATCAAGCCGGAGGTAAAGGAAAACAAGCAGAAAGCGAAGTACGTCACTCTGTAGAAGATGTCAAAGATAATGTGAAGCAAAAGCTTGACTAAAAAAAGATTGATTGAATAAAATGCAGTTCATAGTGTGCAGTTCATAGTGAGAGATCTTTCTCTCACTTCCAAAATTTTAAAGAGTTGTATATCTGATTACGAACTTTTGTATTTTCATCTTTCCTAGGACTTACAGAAGTTTCACATTCAAGTCTATTGAAGGGTGCGTCAGACCTATAAATTGGTTAACATCAACAGATTTTTGGCACCTGACGCACTGTAATGATATGCCAGTTGCGTAAGCGTAAGTCCTGTTTCTATCAAAAATACAACTTAAATTTTGAGTTGTCTGAGGAGAAAAATTATGATTCTAATTCAACAGAGTCGTAAAATTTTGATATCTTTAGTTTTGATTTTGGTGTTAACGTTAACTACCGCTTGCGGTGGTGGAAGAGTCGCAGAATCAGACCGCACAACTACTCCATCAGCAGTAGGAAGAGATGTTACCTATGCAGAATTAGAACGTGGTAATACTCCCGGAGGGCAGAATTTTGGCAACTGGGTTGTGCAAACTTCTAAAGGATTAGTTACAGATGCTTATGTTAGGGATAATAACAAACTAGGTGTAGTTATTTCTCCTCAAGTTAGTCCTAATGAAGTGCGACCACTAGCAAACTCTTTAGTGCAAGGTTTTAGAAAGAATTTCCCTAATCAAGACTTGAAGATTTTGATATATGCACCTGATAAGAAATTAATTTTGACTGCTGATTATATTGCTCAGACAAATCAAATTAGGTATAGCTAACCATAAGAGGTTATTGAAAGTTCAAAATAAAGTTGGATTGTGTAAATATAAAACAGGAGAGAAATCACGTGAGAAGTAGTGAAGAATATAAACGCGATATCATGAAAGATTTGGCTCACGGAAATGTCGAATCTTTGGATAATATGCCAGCCGATACCACAAATGAATATGAGACTTTTGATGATTTTGCTCAAAGGACAACAACAGATCAACGTCGGCAATTATTCAGTCGATCTTTACATCTAGAAAGCATTCCTCCTAGTCAAATGGAGCCTGAATTACAAAAAGCAATTTCTCAAATTAAACCCAATGAACGGGATGATGTCGCACGGGCTTTTTTCAAACAATTAAAAGAAAGAGGACTGGACGGAAATCGTTTACAAGAACAGTTAAGTCTTTCCACTCACAACCCTAACCATATGACTGCTGATGATGTGAGTAATCTTGCATCTTTTGCTTATCATAATCATCCTGATATTTTCCGTGAAGTGTTAGCGGAACAACCAGGAATTATCAAGTTTCTCAGTAATCCTATTGTGGCAGGAATTATTGGGATTGCGGCGGCTAAATGGTTGGGTATTCGGAAGTAATAATGTATAATTATGTAGGGTGGGCAATGCTCACTCTACAGCATAATAACTGTAATTACTACAGCTAAAAATCTTGTTCATATAATGTTTTGTTGTTATCAACTGTCACTATACTGTTTTTGCTGTGGTTTAGTAGTCTTTTATATCTTTGTTGAGATGAAACTTTTATTTGAGAATAACTATCATCATTAATAATTGAATGAGATTTTAACCAATCAATCAAAATGGCTTTGTTCTGGTTCAAAAAACAAACTAAATATTTCAGTAAAAAAACTTACAAGTGGTATATTACCTGAATGCAGGTTGAGTTATTTGGTAAATAAAAACATTTTTCTTAAACTTGCGGGCTTGAATAATTTTATTATCCTATTTAGGATAAATATAATTCGCTTATTATAGATGTGTTTATCTTATCGAATGTTCGATATTTACCCAGGAAACACCTTAGATAAATCCAGAACTAAATCAGGGAAATAAGGAAATTTAACAGACTCACTAGGCAATAAAATCAATTTACGACGATTATCAAAGATAATCAAAATTACTTTGATAATCTTGACAAGGCTCACTGTAAAACTCTAAACGATGATTGATTAAATTAAAAATCCAATACTCAGAAATACCTGCTTCTGCATAAAGAGGTAATTTCACTTCTTGGTAATATTTCTAAATGGAATTAGAAATTTCAATTAAAAGTAAAATGTCAGATGGTTTAGGATCGCTTGAAAGATAATTATCATTGACATTACGAACAATGGTTAAATCTGGTTCTGGTTCGCTATGGTCAGCAATAATAATAGGCTCTTGTCCTCTGACCATAGCACGGCTTAGTAAAAGTTGAATCAATTGCTGACATAACAGTGTTTTACAAACACAATCGGGTGTAACTTCTGCAGTCATTTGTATGATTCACCCTTAATTAATTCAACTCGCTCATCTTCTTTAAAGAAGCCTAGTTCCGCTAGACGGTGATATTCAGCTATAGTGAAGCGTTTAGCAGTAACTACAGTCATCAAAGTTACAGAATTACAGAGCTATTTATTTTTTATGTATAATCGTTGATTATTTACCAGTCAACTTTTGATGTTCTTGAATTTTGTCATATCAGCTATCAACTGTTTCTCCAGAAAATAGGTTTTCTTTAACTTGTAAATAATCCCCTTCACCTATTTTACAAGCTGCCCAAAATTTCATTACTTTTGCTATTTCTAAGTGAGCAAGCAAAACCTGCATCACTTCCTGTAAATTTTCTTGTTCGTTAATCACTTTAATACTCATCTTCTATCTCCAGAATTCAATCTGTTGGGTTAATTACCTTGAGTGATAAATATTGACAACGATTAATTAATCTTTTATCGCAAGTGATAAAGTAATCACTTTGAGATGCTTCTGCACAAGCTACATGAAGTGCATCAATAGGTTTAATGCCTTGTTTTTCTAATTGCTTGGCTTTAGTTCTAATCTTTTCGTCTACTAATACTCTTAATGAGGCTATTTGTAAATATCGAACCATTGATTGCTTATTAAGCATAAAAGGGTTATGGCTATTTTCATATTCTAGAACTGAAGAACTAACTAATTCTAGTAATTGAACTTCTACCATTTGTAAAATGAAAATAACCGCCTGTGTTTCTAGAAATATTTTGGGCTGTGTTTCGTCGTTAAATGGACGATTATAAATACTGATATCTAGATAAACCCTGGTCATATAACTATTGTTGCATATTTCTCTAGTAAACAGGCAAAATAGCCCTATTCCCCAGTCTAAGATAAAGAAGTAGGATGAAGATTAATCACCCTACTCTTTTTGTCACTGTATCTAATTGAAACTAAATCTGACTAAATTAAACAGCTGCTAATTCTGATGTGGGACGCTTACTGTTACGAATATTCTTAATCGCCTCAGCATAATCAGGAGCATTAAACACAGCAGAACCTGCTACAATAGCATTAGCTCCTGCTTCCAAAACTTGCCACGTATTATTGGCTTTCAATCCACCATCAACTTCAATCCAAGGGTCTAAACCGCGTTCATCACACATTTGACGCAGTTGGCGAATTTTAGGAACTACGCTAGGAATAAAGCTTTGTCCACCGAAACCGGGGTTAACGCTCATAATCAGCACTAAATCACACAGTTCCAGTACATATTCAATTAATTCTAAAGGTGTACCGGGGTTAAGCACAACTCCAGCTTGTTTACCGAGTTCTTTGATTTGTCCCAAAGTCCGGTGGAGGTGAGGTGAAGCGTTATGTTCAGCGTGTACAGAAATTATATCAGCACCAGCCTTAGCAAAACCTTCTACATACTTTTCTGGTTCCACAATCATCAAGTGGACATCCAGCGGTTTGGTTGTAATCGGACGAATCGCCTCCACAACCAGAGAACCTATTGTAATATTAGGTACAAAACGTCCGTCCATTACATCGACGTGAATCCAATCTGCTCCCGCTTTGTCTACAGCGCGAATATCCTCACCCAGACGGCTAAAATCGGCTGATAGGATAGATGGAGAGATAACTATAGGCTTTTTAGATGGGTTTTGGGTCATGGCTAGTGGGTTATTAAGCGTCCTCGTCTGTAAGCATTGTAACAAAATATGGAGAAATCCATTCTAATTTCAAATTGTAAAATTCAAAATTTTCTATAAAACTCCTTCTTTTGCCTCTTGCCTAAAAACTGACTATGAACAAAATCTGGATAATTTGCGGTTTGGGTGTTTCCTGTTTGACTGTGCCAGTATTAGCATCTGTGCAGTTTGGCAGTTCTCTAGGAAGCGGTGGTATTGATGTGCTGAAATTACATCAACCTCCTTACAATTTAACTGGTAGCAAAATCGCCATCGGTCAAGTAGAAATTGGTCGTCCTGGTATGTTTGGCTTGGATAAAGCCGTGTCTAAAAATCGTGCGATTTCTCCTGTAGCTGTTTTTTTAGGCACTACACTAGCTAAGTCAAATAGTGGTGTTGATCCCCATGCTTATAATGTAGCTGCAGTAATGGTAAGTCAAGATAAAGCTTGGCCAGGAGTTGCACCAGATGCAAGGCTATATTCTTCTGCTGTGGGTTCTACGAAAAATATGGGTCAACCGGAAGAATGTTTATCAACACAACATATAGCTTTACAAAATAGCGGTGATGTTCGCGCTATTAACTTTAGTTTTGGTGAACCTTTGAACCGTGACCCCAGACCAGAGGCTGTTTTGGATGGTCAAGCTTTACTAACTTTGTGTATTGACTGGTCGAGTCGGGTTCATGATGTAGTGTATGCGATCGCAGGTAACCAAGGCAAAGGAGGGATTCCCATTCCTACAGATAATTTTAACGGAATTAACGTGGCTTTTTCATCCCCAAGAGCAGGGATTTTCAATAAAGTTCATGTTTCTAATCTAGCAGGTAATAATCAAGGAGTGGGTGATCGCTTAGTTGGTAAGGAATTTAATATTGGTGGACGCAGATCAATCAGTTTAGTTGCTCCCGGTAGTAATATTCCTTTACTTAATCCTGATGGCAAGTTGAATAAATCTACAGGTTCGAGTTTTGCAGCACCTCATGTTACAGCGACTGTGGCTTTATTACAAGAATTTGCTGATCGACAATTACGAATTAAACAACCACATTGGACTCTTGATGCTCGAAATCATCAAGTTATGAAAGCTGTATTATTAAATTCAGCCGATAAAATTCAAGATAGAGGTGATGGTTTATGGTTGGGTATGACTAGGACTTTAGTTGATAAACAAAATAGAGATTGGTTTGCTTCTGATGCTTACAAAGATGCAAAAATTCCCCTTGATGATCAAATGGGGATAGGTCATTTAAATGCTTTTCGTGCTTATCAACAATTTCTTCCTGGTCAATGGCAACCTGCAACTTCTATTCCGGCAATTGGTTGGGATTACAATACTATTAATACTGCATCATCTGTGGAATATAGTTTAGCTAAACCGTTAAAACACAATAGTTTTGTAGCTATTACCTTAACTTGGGACAGATTGGTTGAATTAGAAGATAAAAATAAAAATCAGGAATATGATCTGAATGAAAGTTTTATAGATAAGAGATTAAATAATCTCGACCTTGATCTACTCAAAGCAGACGATCTCAGAACTGAAGTTGCTACTTGTTCTTCTCTGAGTGAAATAGATAATGTAGAGCATATTTTCTGTCCTATTCCTGCTAATGGTAATTATAAAATTCGGGTCCGGTTTAAAGAACAAGTCAATGAACCAACTCAATCATATTCTTTAGCTTGGTGGACTGTGCCTGTAAATTAGATGGTAATAATTCAGGAGTCAGGAGTCAGAATGTTTGAGAAATTGGTTAATTATAAAATAGGTATTTTTGGAGTTAGCCTGAAAAAGCTGACTCCTGATGGCTGTTCGCGTAGCGTGCCGTTAGGCATTAGCTGAATGTTTAAGATTTTATATTCCAATTTTTTTTCCACATCAAACTTTCAGGATCGACTCCTAACTTTTTTAACATTTCTGATAATCTACGGGCTTGTTCTTAACTATCTTAAGTAAAGTAATAGATTTTTTTGCGTTTAGTTTTACGAAATCTTGTTCGTGTAGTGTTCTGTAGAAATGCGCGAGCACACAAAACCAAAATTAGGATGTGGTTCATGATCTGTTACCAAAACTGTAACGGTCAACTGTTTTTGTGCTGGTAAATGCGATAGTGAACATCTGACACATACTCAGCGTCTAATTTGATGGATAGCTAAAACAACGAATGAGGTAATAGATGAACGTATATAAATTTAGTGCTGCGCAGGAAAATTTCTTACAGAGACGGTATGGAGTAAGTTTGGGTAGACGCTACGTTTTAGCCGCAGCTAGTGTTGTGATGTTAAGTGTGTTTGGATGTTCGCAAATTGCTAATAATAACAATTTTATGACTAAATCTCCTCTACTTAGTTGTGAATCTAAGGGACTTCCAAAAAACAACGTCTAAAATTCGGTTGTCTCTTCAACTTTGGATTTGTAATTTTAAATTGTAGATAGTTGCATCCAAAATCCAAAATTTTCAACCTAAGTTATCAGAAACACTAAGGGAATTTTTCACTTCAGCTTTTCCAGATTCTCCTGGTGTCATGGGTGCAACTATTTCTCCTGATGAGGATTCTTCGGGATCATGACGAATTATTGGAGGACGTATAGCGCTAATTATTGTTTTAATGACAACAGCGCAGGGAACCGCTACGATTACACCCAAAAGTCCGCCTATTCTCGCTCCTGTTAAGACGGAAATTAGGACCCAAACGGGATTTAACCCCGTAAAACTCCCTAAAATTCGGGGTGCAATTAAGTTTTCTAAAATTTGTTGGACTATGACGGCTGCGGCTAAGACTCTAGCTCCCATCCAAACATCTTGGAGGGATACTAATAAAGTTGTGGCAGCAATACCCACAGAACCTCCAAAGGGGATAAGAGCCATAATACCGATGGTTAAGCCAAACAATAACCCATAAGGCACTTTCAACCACAAAAAGCTGGGTATAAGGGCAGATGCCATACAGATAGATAGTATTAATTGGCTGATGAAGAAGTTTTGGAAACTGAGGCGTACTGTTTTAGAAAAGGGTTCACGAAATCTTGTGGGTAGCCATTCTACTAAACTTTCCCAGAGTTCACCACCATGTTGCAATAGATAAAAGGTTAACACCATTGTCAACAGAAAGTCTAACAAGCTGGTGACGGTGACAACTGCTAGATTTAAAACTTGTCCAGCTATAGCTTGTAATTGTCCCTTGACGCGATCGTTAATTTGTACCACGATCGCATCAAGATTAATTGGTAAGCCCATACTTTCGGCTTTTTCGTTTAAAATCATTAACTGCGATCGCCCGGAGTCAATCAACTCTGGTAAGCGGGCTACAAGTTGTTGGGCTTGGGTAAGGGCTAGAGGAAAGAGGGTGACACCCAGCGCCAATAAAATGGACAAAGCTAATAAAAATACTAAGATAGCAACTTGTTCTCGCCTAGCACCGCGCCTTTCCATCCAACTAACTGGGTAGTTGAGGAGAAAAGCTAGAACTGAGGCTCCGACTAAAATAGCTATCAAAGAGTGAAAATAATTGAAAATTGCCGAGATAGCCCATCCATTGAGAACTAATAGAGGAGCGAATAGCGTGATCGCCCCGATTCGCGCTATTGGTGTAAGTGTTTGCCACCAGTCGAGTAGCTTGCGTGTCTGCATTTTCAGATGATTGGGGATAAAACTAAATAGAACTCAGTTAAATTCTTCTTTACAGACTATTATCTCTAACTATATGAGTCTTTTTCATTCCTCTAGTTTATAAGTAGACCCACCACATGCACAATCTACCACCAATTGACAATTACCCACATCCTCAAGACACAGCTACCTCTAACAAACTTTTGCTTTTATACTTAATTCCCGTGTTTGGCTTTTTCCCTTCCCTCTGGACTCTCTATCGCCGTCAAGGTAGCCGGGAACAACTGGCAGTAAGTCGTCTGTCCATTACCTTGGGTTTTACATGGATGTTGGGATACTTTTTGTTATCATCTGGGGCGGCTACTTCCGATTTTTTGGCAATCCGTTTGTTGATTCTTAACAGTTTTTTCACATCTGGTTACTTTTTGGTGAGCATTTGGCTAATTTTCCGTGTTATCCGAGGAAGGTCTTACCGTTTACCAGGATTGAGCAGTTTTGCTGAACGCATACTGCGTAAATATTAAATCTTCATTTTTTAAGTGATTAGCCCGTTAAGATGTTCATTGCTGATACACAACTTTAGAGTTAATGCATAACCAATATGATCAAATCTGGTTTATTATTGCCGTACTTCCAGAAACCTCTCCGGATTGTCAACAGATAAATCGAAATCCGGGTAAAGGTCTTGTACTTCCCAAGATCATAAAAAATCAGCACTCTTAATTAAGATTTATCTATTATAGTCTGGTTTACCTACATATATTGATTCGGCAAATTTACGGTATTGTATCACTCAGTGTGAGGGAATTTGTGACTAGTCAAAGAACATCAGCAGAAAATAATAAATCAGCAAAAGCCAAAACCAGAAGTAAAACCTCTCGTAAATCAAAATCAGGGCGTTGGCTATGGTTTGTAGTGGGTATGGGTGGGATTGCAATTGTTTCAGGTATGGCGGGAGCTTTGTTGGCAGTTTCTTGGGACAGTACACCTTTGCAGCAAGAGCAGTTGAGTGCCAAGGATGCAGCAGTTTTTGATGGCGATCGCATTTCGGGAAATGGATTACAATTTTCCCAATTAACTCGCCCAGTCAATATCTTAGTTATGGGCATGAGTGTACTGCCACCAGATGTTCAAAACCCACCCAGTGATACCAAAGAACTTAAATATCTACCCCAGATCAATTCTTTTGATGGTCTATCTGACGTGATGCTCTTAATCAAATTTGATCCAGAGACGAAAAAAATTGTCATGCTTTCTATTCCTAGAGATACTCGTGCAGAAATAGAAGGGTTTGGTGCCAAAAAAATTAACGCCGCCAATGTCGATGGTGGACCAGCTTTAACTGCTAAAGCCGTCAGTAATCTCTTGGGTGGAGTGGGAATTGACCGTTATGTCCGCATTAATATCCTGGGGGTTGCCAAGCTGATAGATGCTTTAGGTGGGGTAACAGTTTACGTCCCCAAAGATATGAAATATCAGGATGATTCACAGCATTTATATATTAATTTAAAGGCAGGTAAACAGCATCTTAAAGGTGAACAAGCCTTACAGTTGCTGCGTTTTCGCCATGATGAACTAGGTGATATTGGACGAATTCAGCGTCAGCAAATGGTCTTGCGTTCTTTGATTGAACAAACTCTCAATCCCTCAAAGTTAACGCAATTGCCCCAAATTTTGAATGTAGTTAAAGATAATATTGACACTAATTTAACAGTTGAAGAATTAGTTGCGTTAGTTGGTTTTGGTTCACGAACTAATCGTTCTAATATGCAGATGTTGATGTTGCCCGGACGCTTTAGTGGAAAAAGTGAGTATGATGCCAGTTATTGGATACCCCAGAAACGAGCAATCAACAAATTAATGGTTCAGAATTTTGGTTTAGAATCGGAATTATTAGAAACCGAAACAATAGACCTTGGTGCATTGCGAGTAGCGATTCAAGATAGCACAGGTGGCGATCGCTCTCAAATCCGCCCCCTAATTATAGCCTTGGAAAAAGCCGGATATCGCAACATCTTTATCTCTAAACCATGGGGTGAACCTCTGGAAATTACCCACGTCGTTGCCCAACAAGGAGACAGTGAAAGCGCCGAATCAATTCGTAATACTTTAGGATTTGGCGAAGTGCGAGTAGAAAGCACAGGAAATATCGGTTCAGATATCAGCATCCAAGTGGGTAAAGATTGGTTAGAAAAGAAGGCAACTTTTGAAGCCGATAGTAGGTAAGCGTGTAAGAGGTTTTTTGAAAAGTCGGTCCTTGTATTATGTTGAAGGCAGCGGAGCGCAATGAAATGGAGCCTATCCCCAAGGGATAGGCTCCATTTCATTGCGCTCAGAATGACAATTTATACCTCCTAAAACTTTTCAAAC
>CAKZGI010000074.1 GCA_936914905.1 uncultured Trichormus sp.
TGTTTCTGTGGTATGATAGAGAGTTTTAGATTTTATGTATTTTTGGTGTTTTTTGCGATCACTAATTTTAAAGATAACCATGTAACTCTAACTTTTGGCTAAAACAAAGACAAGCCCTAATTATAACATAAAATTAATTATGCAAGAGGTCTAGTGATTATCAGGAGATGGGAATTAAAGAATACTGGATTGTAGATTATCAGCCTTTTGGTGCTAATAAATTTGTTGGCGAGCCTAAACAGGCTACTATTTTCGTTTGTTGTCTGGTTAAAGATGAGTATCAAATTAACCAATTTAAGAGGTGATAAACGGGTAATTTCATCTACCTTCCCAGAGTTGGGTTTAACAGCTAATCAGATTCTTCTAGCTGGTGACTGACATTAGCGCTTTCGCTAAATCTTGAGCAGTTTGATAGCGATCACGTGGTATAGGTTCAGTTATACACTCAATAATTTCTCTGAGTCGATGTGTAATATTCGGCACACTTTTAATATCAAAGGAAAAGCCTCGTCCCCTTTGGCGGAAAAACTTCAAAGGATTTTCCCCTGTGAGTAAAAAAATCAAAGTTGGACCGATCGCATATAAATCTGATTGTATCAAAGGTTGTCCTCGTTCCTGTTCTGGAGCGCAATAACCTTCTGCGCCTATTCTTGTACCCGGTGCGGTTCCCGTTTCCTTGACAGCTCCAAAATCCAATACCACGATACGATTATTAGCACTCCTCACCATCAAATTAGCAGGTTTAATATCACGGTGAATCAGTGGTGGTTCTTGTCCATGGAGATATTCTAAAATATCACAGGTTTGAATCATCCAAGCGATCGCTTGATTAGGTGTAACAGGTCCAGTGTTATATATCCATTTTTCTAAATCCTGTCCATGAATTAATTCCATTCCCAAATATTTTTTACCACCTTCGACAAAAAAGTCATAATACTTAGGAATTCCCGGATAATTAAGACATTTAAGAGCATTCGCTTCTCGTTCAAATAACTCTTGTGCTTTGGCTATTTTAGCCATATCCGCGTTCATCTGCTTTAAGACCAACAACTGCGGCACTCCCGTACTCAAGCCTGTATCATCCCAAGCTAGGTAAGTAGTACCCATCCCTCCTTGTCCCAGAATTCTCAAAATCTGATAATGACGAATTCGCTGGAGAACAGTCAGCGGTTGACCACAATGAACACAAAATATATTGTTTCGCGAGTTTCCTTCGTGAGTACAACGAGAAACAGAGAGATTTTCCGTTTCCTGGTGTATGGGCTGCCAAGGAGCAACTGTCGGTTCTGGTATATCCTGAAGTTGGAATTTGAGTATGGGACCGCCCTGTGCTAATTGCAGCAGGGAATCATCTGGTAATGTACTTTTCGTGACCAGAACACCATTGAGAAAAGTACCATTTGTCCCTTGACTAATGACCTGCCAAGCATCACCCTTGTTACCAGTACCGAATTGTTTAAGTTCGAGATGATAGCGAGAAACTAAACTATCATTTAAAACAACGTGATTATCCACTGCTCTACCAATACGAATTATGGTAGAACCCTCAAAGCGCCACTGGTTAAGGGGCGTTTTATGTTGCATGTCTAACAGGGTCAGAGTAACCACAAGAAAGCCTAAGAGTTAAGAGATGGAAATTGTTAATGCCAACTTTGCTGATTTGGAGAAACCTTTACCCGTATTAGTATACCTGTAATGTTGTCGTGGCCATTATGTTCGTTCGCTAAATCAATTAAGTTGTTAAGACCTGATTCTAGATTAGCGCCAGAACTAAGCAGAGGTTCTAGATGAGTCTGCCAATTCTTTTCTACTAAATCATTATCTGATAAACCGTCCGAAGCTAACAGCAGCAACGTATCTTCACTAATTTCAAAATAATCTACCTCTGGATGGACGAAATTTGCATCTCGTGGTCCAATAGCTTGGGTGAGTTGGTAGGCATCTGGACGAGCATAAGCAATGGCAGATTCTACACCTTTGGCTATTTCCCGCTGGCCAACTTCGTGATCTACAGTTATTTGTTCTAGTCCGCGTTGGCGTGTGCAACGATAAAGACGACTATCACCAACATGAGCAACTGCGGCTCTGGTATTATGCATTAATAACATCACCAAGGTAGTACCCATGCGCCCCACCCCAGAACGCAGTCCTTGTTGATTGAGATTGTAGATCGTCTCATTAGCCAAAAAAACTGCTTTTTGGATAGTTTCTGCAGTTGGGAGTTCTGCTGTCACCCAGTTTTCTTGAAAGTATTGTCGCAGAGTATTTACAGCTAACTCACTGGCTACTTCACCACCAGCGTGTCCTCCCATACCATCACACAAAATATACAAACCTCGTGCTTGCAAATTCCAACTTCTGGGCAATTCGAGTTTTTGCTGCTTGCTGTCAATGCCAAAATAGTCTTCATTGTGATTTCGTTGACGACCAACATCGGTGCGTCCTGTATTTTCCACACTCCTTAACTGCATTGACAATATAATTGTTGGTGCATCTTCGTTTTTGTCGATCTCTTCACCATCATCATGATCTTGCAATATGGTGGATGCAGAAGGATATTTTGCCTCTGCAGAAATAAAATCAAGATTCCCAGGTGGTTCTAGTTCCGTGGCTATTTCTTCCAATCGCGATTGCAATTCTTCCAAATTTTCAATCTTACCAATTTCTAAATCCTCCAACATCTTTACAACCGAACCAATTTGAGTGCGTTCGGACTGTTTACATAAAGTCTGCCAAACCCGTCCCAACGTCTTGATGGTTAAGGGTTGCTCCGCATCTTCTGATAAATTACTCCCAGGTGTTTCCAGATGCAACCGTTGTAATCCCAATGTTTGATCCTCATCCAGTCGCAAATTAGATAATTCCAACAAACTTTGGCGACAATTCACCCGTTCCAGCACTCCCCAAAGATGAATCATCTGATAACACCAGTGCAAAATTTGTAAAGGATGGGTTGTCTGATCTTGCCACGCATCCAATAACAACTGCCAATGAGAACGGTCTTCAATCAAAATCACCTGTATATTATCTTGCTGCCATGCATCGTGAATTAGTGGTACTACTGGTGGAGTTTCTGGTTGTAATACCACATAGGCTTTCGCTAAATTAGGAATTCCAATCACACTTAGGGATGGCACAATCAATCCATGTGGTTGATTTTCTAGCATCGCCTCAATAGGTGATATTTGATAGGGTTGGCAATCTAAAACCCTAACTTTAACTTCAGTATTAGTCGCCATAACCTCTGGACTGGGTAATGGTGCCAGTAACTGATAGCGTTGTTCTCGATCTAAAAATGAGCCTACCGCATATTGTGGCTGAGAGTTTATATTTGCCTGCATTTGTGTTAGTGCATCCCCAAATTCTGAAACTATAACAGGTGTTTCTTGGGTAATAATTGCCCACCAAATTGTGCCGCATTCTGCACCACAGTTTTGACAGTGTTGTATATCTAAAGAAACTTCAGCTCCACATTTATAACAAGCCCTATGAGTTAAAGACGTGCCACAATTTTGACAAAACTTGTTGTCATTCGGGTTTTCAAATTGACAGTGAGGGCAAATCAGCATAGTAGAAATTCCTTGATTTTGCTTCTAAGATGCTTATAGCCACTAGATTCAAAGTGCCACAATTAGCTAACCCTGATTATAGTGGATATACAAGAGAATATGGATTAACCACAGAAGATCGGTGACAGTATTAATTGTAATTGCCAATAGAAATTCTTATGAATCATTAAGAATAGCCATACTCGGTGGATCCAAAACCTGTCGGTGGAGATAAGTCATTGGGAAGATATTCTGGTATTTATAGGTATTTTCAAGGCATTTTTAGATAAAAACTACCTTGTATATGTTATATTCTTCACTTTTCTAGCTCTAAATAACTCAATAATTGATTCACCAATCCTAGTTTTTCCCCATAATCTACAACCAGCCTTAAGAGATATATAGGAATCCGCTTTGATTTTTGATACTAGGTAGGTAACTTAAATCCGAGACTTTTGCAAAATTTGGATTTCTGGGGCTGTGAGGTAGCGCCATTCACCTGGTTGCAGACCATTTAATTGTAGGTTGGTAATACTGACCCGAATCAATCGCAAAGTCGGAAACCCTACTGCAGCAGTCATGCGCCGCACCTGACGGTTTTTTCCCTCTGTGAGAGTCATTTCCAGCCAAGCTGTAGGAATATTTTTTCTAAATCTAATTGGGGGATTGCGTTCAATGACCGTAGGTTCTTCTAGAAATAGCTTAACTTGAGCAGGACGAGTCTGGTAATTTTGAATTTCTACCCCTGTGCATAGCTTATTGACAGCTTCACTATCAGGAATGTGTTCTACCTGTACCCAGTAGGTGCGTTTATGACCAAATCGGGGGTTAGCGAGACGGTGCTGTAATTGTCCATCGTTTGTTAATAACATTAACCCTTCACTATCCCAGTCTAAACGTCCCACAGGATAGATTTCAGGAACATCAATATAGTCTTTGAGGGTAATGTGTTTGGGAGATTCTTGAGTAAATTGACTCAGAACTCCATAGGGTTTATGAAAAATAAAATACTTAAAGTCATTACTCATTAGTCCGTAGTAATTCCAAAATGGTGATCGCCCAGCAGTACCATAATATTTAACCAGATATAGATGCGATCGAGTCTTTAACCCAAGAAGGGTTGTGTAACCAACTACAAGCTCTACCCCCACATCCTCACAATTTATAACGCCTCTCGCCCCATTCAAAACCAAAATGCTACAATCTACACCATGCTAGGGGTGCCTGCACAACAAGGCTGAGAACAAACCCTTAACACCTGAGTCTGGGTAATACCAGCGGAGGGAAGCTGTATATTGAGGACTGTAATATGCGTACAGAATGGGTAGCCAAGCGACGTGGACAAAGCAACGTATCGCAAATGCACTACGCCCGTCAGGGTGTGATCACCGAAGAAATCCACTACGTAGCCAAGCGGGAAAATCTTCCTGCTGAACTTATCCGCGAAGAAGTGGCACGCGGAAGGATGATTATCCCTGCTAATATTAATCACACCAACTTAGAACCGATGGCGATCGGTATCGCTTCTAAATGTAAAGTAAATGCCAATATCGGCGCTTCTCCCAACTATTCCAACCTGCAAGAAGAAGTCGATAAACTAAACTTAGCAGTAAAATATGGTGCAGATACCGTCATGGACTTGTCCACAGGAGGCGGTAATTTAGATGAAATTCGCACTGCAATTATCAACGCTTCACCTGTTCCCATTGGCACAGTTCCTGTTTACCAAGCGTTAGAAAGCGTTCACGGCACAATTGAAAATCTCACTGCTGACGACTTTCTCCACATCATCGAAAAACACGCCCAGCAAGGAGTAGACTATCAAACCATCCACGCGGGAATTTTAATAGAACATTTACCCTTGGTCAGAAGCCGCATTACAGGTATTGTTTCTCGCGGTGGTGGAATTTTAGCGCGGTGGATGTTGCATCACCACAAACAAAACCCCCTGTATACCCATTTCAACGACATCATTGAGATTTTCAAAAGATATGATGTTTCCTTTAGTTTAGGCGACTCCCTGCGCCCTGGATGTACCCATGATGCCTCAGATGAAGCCCAGTTAGCAGAACTGAAAACCCTGGGAAATCTCACCCGCAAGGCTTGGGAAGATGATGTCCAAGTCATGGTAGAAGGTCCTGGTCACGTACCAATGGATCAAATTGAGTTCAACGTCCGCAAGCAAATGGAAGAGTGTTCAGAAGCACCATTCTATGTTCTCGGTCCTTTAGTAACAGATATTGCTCCTGGTTACGACCATATTACCTCAGCAATTGGGGCAGCGATGGCTGGATGGTATGGTACTGCAATGCTGTGTTACGTGACTCCCAAAGAACATTTAGGTTTACCTAACGCTGAAGACGTGCGAAATGGGTTAATTGCTTATAAAATTGCCGCGCATGCAGCGGATATTGCTAGACATCGGCCAGGTGCTAGAGATAGAGATGATGAACTTTCAAAAGCTCGATATAATTTCGATTGGAATCGTCAATTTGAGTTATCTTTAGACCCAGAAAGAGCGAAGGAATATCACGATGAAACTTTACCCGCAGATATCTATAAAACTGCTGAGTTCTGTTCTATGTGTGGACCGAAGTTCTGTCCAATGCAGACTAAGGTTGATGCTGATGCGTTGACTGAGTTGGAGAAGTTTTTGGCAAAAGAACCTGTAGCTCAAGTTTAAACACTGAACAACATAATCCCCGATTTCTTGAAGAAATCAGGGATTTCAAATATAAAATCATATACAAATATTTTCTTACTTTAACGACTCGTCAATCTCATAACAAATTCGCAAAAGAATATTGAGAGGAGTTACCAACACTTCTAGTAACAATTAAAAGGAGCGAAAAAGTTAAAACTGAAGTTCAAGAAATTGATGTTCGGATTGAACCATTTCCTTCTTAGAATCAGAATAATTTACCTTTGGGTTTATTAGGAAAAATGGCGACAACTCAATGTTTATTTGATCCTTTTTGCAACCCACCCTCTGAAGTAAGATTATTGACAATCTTTATTAATTCATTAGCATGAAAAGATGAATTAACAAATGATTGTATCTTGAAAAGTAATGAGTTTTCATTCGCAGAAATTTCAGAAATAAAGCTCCCATTAAATAGAACCTTAAAAGTGACTGATGACGATATAGATGACTTTCTTGATTATGAAAAAGGTAATTATAAGTTTCTTATTTTATCTTTTTTATATCCAAATCTAAAATATGGTCACTTAAAGTTCCATCAAGGCCACATATACCCAGCGTCGCAATTTACCGATGCTAAACTAAATGCAAATAATATTGATATCGATAAACATAGAGTGTTTTAAGATCTGAGATATAAATTACCCAACTTGCAACTTATGGAAGGTTTAGAAAATATTACGAATAACGATACTCCTTTTAAAGATTGGCTTTCAGGTCAACCAGATAAATATAAATTTTTGACAGATAACTATATTTACATAAATCAAAGTCTTGAATTTAAAGATTTTGAATATTTTTTTGAAAAGAGAAGAAATAAATTGAAGATGGAATTACAGAAACTACTGAAATAGCGATTGAAATAGCGATTCAAAAATTTTACAGTGTGATCGCTTGCTGTGAGAGATGCGATAGGGAGGCTGACCGAAGGTATCGCTTGTGGTGATGGTAGTGCGATTGTGGAAAGGAGAGCGATCGCCTGACAATACAATATAGCCGCTACTTAACTATAAATCTTCTCAATCCTAACTAATCTAGTCCTAACACCTGAATAAACCGGAGAACTTCTAGCAGGAAAATTGCATAATTAAATATGAATTCCGATATAATTTAAATATGTAGTGTCTTTAACCTGTTGTACTTTCTACAATTTTAATCTCCCTTGCTGTCAATCCATAAAGTTGATAAACTAGTTGATCTATTTCTTGTTCTAATGCTGTCGTATCAGTATTGGATCTAGTTTTTTTATAACTAAGATTTACCCATAGTCAAGGTTTATGTGATTAATACCTTTTGAGTAAGAAGAATTACCGTTCACATTTTCACATCCTCAAAAATTCTCTTTTTGATGTTGTCTCTTTCTGGAAAAACATCAATTAATATAATTAAACTTTCAGCTAATAAATATATTCTGGTATTATAAGAAGTTTTATGTCTTGACATTCTTACACCTAAACAGTAAAATACCTTAGATGCGTTGATGACACCACCTTTTGCTTGTGGATAATCTCTTTTGATTAATTCTATGACTTGATTTTCAGTTGTCAGAGCAATTTTTTGATTCTGCTTTTTATTGAATAATCCATAAGGTGGATTTCCGATTATTACATCAAATCCAACGAAATTTCCTTCATAATTTACCACTTCAGGAAACTTGAAATGCCATTCAAAAGCATCTTGATAAAGATTACTATGTTCTATTTCTTTAATTGCAGCGGCAAGTTGATGAATTTCTTTTTCTAACCCTTTCCACTTTTCCTGACGAGTTTTTTTGTATCACTTTCTGCAAAGAGTGGTATTTGATTATCTAAATCTTCAATTTCTCTCTTTTTCTGATTCAGCTTAATCTATTTAGGTACAAAATTACTAATCTCTTCTCTGAGCAAATATTCTCTTTAATATCATTTATTAACTTCGCTATTTTGTGTTTTTGTTCTTTAGTTTCAGCACAGTGGTATCTTTTTACAGCATTTCTGTAGCTTTCAATATTCCATTGATTTTTTTTCAAATCAGACGAAAATCCCAATTTAAAGGAAACCGACTTATTAACGAGTTTCCGCACCTGATATTAATATCAATATTATGTAATGTTTCTAATTGAGTAGGATTACTTTCTACTGTATAGAAGGCATCTTTTAAGATCTCAATCCACAACCGCAACCGACAAATATTTACAAATTTTCAATTTATATCTACACCAAATAAACAATTTTCAATAATTGTCTGCTTTTCATAAGCAAGCGTTTTCTGTATACGTTGAGTTTCTGGATTTTTGGGTTGATATTCAAATGGCGGCATATTATGATCACAAATAATTAATTCATCATTATTTATTTCTATCTGATAATTACTTAATGTCTTATCTTTGGTGTATAATAAAATTTTAAGCTCGCTTCCGATAACAATAATTTCATTCAAAGCCGAAACTAAAAAATATCCTGTTCCTACGGCTGGGTCACAAATCTCTAAACTATTAATAATGTTATTGGCTACTTTTTTATTTTCAAGTTTTTCATATAATTGTTGAATATCTTGGCAATTCCAACCTTTAATTTGATTATATTGATGTATAACTACCCTACGAATAGTTTCACGACATATATACATGCTAATAAAACTAGGAGTAAAGAAAGAAGCATCTTTATAATTATTGAGTTTTTCGAAAATTAATCGCAGAACAGAAGCATTAATCAATGTTTGATGTTCTGTTTATATTTCTTCTGCACCTTTATCACTAAAATCATAAGCATTGAGAAGTTCGAAAATATACTCTAGTACGTTTATTTCTCCAGTGCGTTTATTACCATTATTCTCTTTAAGAATAGTTACGGGGAAAATAGACAGCTTCTTATCAATACTTAAGCTGCTGATTATAATAGTTAATCGTTCAAGATATTTTACTTAAGAAAATGAGCTGTTTAACTAAGCAATATGATTAAAAATATTTTTTAAATCTTGGTCGCGTTCACTATATTGAAAATTTGAAATTCTCAAATAAAGGTGGTTTAATTCGTGAAAGTCCCCTATTTTCGCAAGTTTAGCATTTTAAATGCTGTATTGTTCTTGTGGAATTTTAAAAGTTGAAATTCAAGGAATTTAAGAAAATAATCCTATTAATCCAAGTAATTACTAATTCTAAAGGGATCTCAAAAATCTGCTCTTGGTAGGTGTTACCAAATTGGTGAAGGTTTTCTAGTCTGGTAATTCTTAGAAAAAATTCTGGCTGACTAATGGTATTCTCGATCAATGAAGCTGAATAATGTTATCCTTATTTTTTACGCCTAATTATTTTTTTACCACTTTCCTGAATTGTGGTTAAACCAATTATGTGTAGTAATTCACTGTAAAAATTTTTATTCAGGCTGTTATTATCATTAACTACAAAAACTAACACTATACACATCTTTTACCCTTATTTTTCTGTTACTAGAGTACACGAGTAAATATATCTGTGCTTTCATAGCCATGAAAATCCTAACCCATTTGTAAAGAAACCTGGAGACAAGTTGATTCTTTTTATAGGAAACTCTTAAAATTACCTCTGAAGATGAATATACAAAAAACATGACCCGGTTTGTTATGACAGGAATTTTGCTGTTATTAGTGACAGCTTGTACTAGTTTAGCATTGCTACCGACTTATGACTTAGTTCAGAAAGGAATTGCGCTACAATTGGAACACACCCAACAGGAACTTCAGCAAAAAGTGGATTTAGATTTTCAAAAGTTTGATATTAAGGGAGTATCAATCACTCAACAAAAGCCTTTGAATATTGGCAACTTACCTGCTTATCATATCCAAGGAACTTATGATTTAATTTTTAAATTAACAAACCAAGAAATCTCTCAGCTACAAAAACCCTTTGACATTTATCTGCAAATTCAACGAGAAGGTAAAAGTTGGCGTTTACTAATGCCGGAAAAAAATGATAAGAATCCTCCTTCAATTTGGCATAGTTATCTGATTCTTTAGTAGCTCAAATCCCCCAATTATTTACAGCAATTCTCAAGTAAATAAACCACATCTTTGTTGTTTCTCGCATAGTCGTTTAGATCCTCCTAAATCCTCCTTCTAAAGGAGGACTTTGATCAGGTTATCCTTTTCAGGGGGTTTGGGGGGATCTCGATAGAAGACTAGATTTTACAAACATTCTCTAAAATCCAAAATGGTATTAGATGTTGACTTTTAATTTAATATTTGGTATTATGAAATTGATAAGAAAAAACTACTTTGAATTTCAATAATCCTAATTTTGATAAACTCTACCCTTCCAAGCTCCTCCCCTTCTTTGCCAATAACGGTTAGCAGAGTCTAAAGTCATCAAGGTATAGGGAAAGGCAATTATGCGTAAATAAAATGCTAGCCAAAGGCTGCATTTGTAAGAACGGATGATGGGGAAATATGCAAATCTCATTAATAGCCAGGTTAATAAACCTGTGAGAGTTATTAGCAAATTTCCTAATACCAAACCCAAGATAATTACCATCACTGGTATTATATAAACTAAGGTCATTCCTAACACGCTACCTCCTAATAACAAGGGTGAATAATTTAGTTCTGTGTAGGCGCTACGGGCTACCATATTCCAGATAGAATCTAAGGAATTGTAAGGACGCACACTATAAGTTAACGCACTTAATCCTAACCAAATTTTTCCTTGATTAGATTTAACGGATTAGATTTAAAGGCCTTTGCTAAAGAAAAATCATCAATTAAAGCTTAGCGAATAACTTGCAGTCCACCACCAATATTGTTGAGAGTTTCACGCCGAATTAAAATACAACCACCAGCGGCTGCGGCAGTGGCTTTTTTGGAGTTATTTACCAGGCGAAAAGGGTAGAGTTTTTGGAAGAAAAAGACAAAAGTAGGTATCAATAATTGTTCCTGAAAACTTTGACCACGCAGTCGGACGATGATAGATACTAAATCTAAATTCTCTTCTTCAGCCTTGGCAATTAATCGGCGCAGATTACTAATATCATATTCTATATATGCATCGGTAAGTAAAAAATAATCAGGTTGTAATTGACTGGCTTTTTGTACACCTTGTTCCATTGCCCAAAGTTTACCAGTCCAACTAGCAGGCAAATCTGCACTAGAGACTATATGCAATTATGGCAGTTTGTCTACTGCGTAAGCTACTCCCTGGGCAAAATTTGCTTTACCATCTGTACCTTGATCATCTACCAAAAAGACTTGGAAATTACCAGGATAGTCTTAGAGAAGAAGCGATCGCAAAGTAATGGGGATGACATCAACTTCATTCCACGCTGGAACTACCACACACACAGTAGGTAGTGATTGTTTTGTAGAGGGTTTTTATACAAAGTCTTTATTGGTTTCTAACTGCTGATCTACCTGCCAAAACTGCCCCCAAAACAAGAGTAAAAATAACCATATTGCTAAAGATCAAACCATCAACCCCAACAAAATTTCTACCATGACACTTGCAAGTTCTCACTAACTCAGACAAAATACATTGTCTGTTAATTTTGGGGAAGAATGTTCTCTACCCACGGTTATGTTCTTAATTATTATTTGCTGCTGAGGTAAATAATTTATGCGAACATAAGATATGGGCAAAGTCAAGCAAATTACAGAAGCGATTGCAGCTATTTAACAATATATCTTGTCAATTCAAAAACCAGATAGTTACTGGTGGGCAGAATTAGAATCTAATATCACCATCGCGTCCGAAGCTGTACTGCTACATAAAATTTGGGGAACAGATAAAACTCGACCTTTGCATAAAGTTGAAACCTATCTGTGATCGCAACAACGAGAACATGGAGGCTGGGAACTAGTCTACGGAGATGGGGGAGAACTAAGTATAACTGTAGAAGCCTAGATGGACTTGCAGTTATTAGGTGTACCCACCACAGATCCCGCCCTAATTCGCGCTAAAACTTTGATACTTGAAAAAGGTGGAATTAGCAAAACACGCATTTTCACCAAATTACATCTGGACTTAATTGGTTGCTATAATTGGCGCCGTCTACCATCATTACCACCTTGGGTGATGCTACTACCCAATAATTTCTTCCCCTTCAATATTTATGAACTTTCTAGCTGGGTGCGTTCTAGCACAGTTACATTATTAATCGTCTTTGATCGTAAACCAGTCTTTGAAATTGAACAACCCATAAATTTAGATGAACTATATCTAGAAGGTGTGAATAACGTCAAATGGGAATTACCAAAAAATGGTGATTGGTCAGATATATTCAACATCTTGGATAATGGGTTTAAAATAGCAGAAATGTTAAACTTCATACCTTTTAGAAAGGAAGGAATTAAAGGCGCAGAAAAGTGGATTTTAGAACGGCAAGAGGCCACCGGTAACTGGGGGGGAATTATTCCCGCTATGTTAAATTCTCTATGATCCTTATGATCCTTAAAGTGTTTAGATTACCATGCTAACGACCCAATTATATATCGTGCTTTAAAAGCAGTTGATAATGTTACGATTGAAACAGAAAATAGTTACTGTGTCCAACCTTGTGTTTCTCCCATGTGGTATACAACTTGGGCAATTCGCTCCTTAATTAATTCAGGTTTAGCACCAGATCATCTCAGAATAGTCAAATCTGGAGAATGGTTAATAGACAAACAAATTCTCGATTATGGGGATTGGTCTGTAAAAAATCACCAGGTAAAACCCGGTGCTTGGGCAGGGCAAAAGCATATAAATATAGTACATGAATACTAAGAGAGATGAAGGTAGCGATCGCTGACTGTATGAGGTTGAGCAATGAGGCTTTGATGAGCAATATTGCCCAAGGAAGGCGTGACGGTCAAGCCCAAAATCACAATAATTGCTGAGCATTTTGCTGCGATGTCAGACCCACGAATATATTGTATAAAGCGACATAAATTGA